>NZ_AKZL01000242.1:0-203 GCF_000282755.1 Shewanella sp. POL2 | reverse complement strand
GCTTTAGCACCAGCGCCCAGACGGCTGGCTTTACGCTCAACGCCGATGGCAGCTACAGCTTCGCCCCAGCCAATGCGGCTTACCAACACCTTGCCGCTGGCCAGACTGAGACGCTCACAATCCCCATCACAGTCACCGACAGCACTGGCGCAACTAGCACTGCGAATTTGACGATTACGCTCACAGGCAGCAACGATGGCGCC
>NZ_AKZL01000241.1:0-206 GCF_000282755.1 Shewanella sp. POL2 | reverse complement strand
ATTGCTTGGTTCCCAAAATACCTTTGTGGGCACCAAGTTCAGTCGACGCTGACTTGAACCTGGTACACCTCCATTTCCACGTAGTTGCAGAAGTTCTCCAGCAGTAGCCGTACTAGGCTGTCTGCATGCTCGAGGTAACAGCGGCCAAAGAAGCTGTTATAAACCTGCTTCTCCTGAAACAGCACTTCCATTTCTTTCTCAAGCTC
>NZ_AKZL01000240.1:0-214 GCF_000282755.1 Shewanella sp. POL2 | reverse complement strand
GCCGCAGGCAGTGGTTCAGTTTACTGCCTTACAGGCAGCTTAGAAATAAATGTGCTGGACAATCATTTACGTCACGGTGTTTACTGCCTTACAGGCAGCTTAGAAAATACTGGCACTCACTGACTCAGATCTCAAGTGGTTTACTGCCTTACAGGCAGCTTAGAAAACAAGCTGGTACTGCTGCCACTGTTCAATTCAGTTTACTGCCTTACAG
>NZ_AKZL01000239.1:0-220 GCF_000282755.1 Shewanella sp. POL2 | reverse complement strand
GCTATCCGTCGCCACCAAGGTGTAGCTATAGGCTGCATCTTGGGTGGCACTAGTCTGTGCACTAGAGATGATGGTTGGTGCATCGTTGACGTTTGCCACCACAATCGTAAAGCTCTGCTCTGCCGTCAGGCCATCTGTGTCTGTTGCCCGTAGTACTACCACATGACTGCCCACGTTAGCATTAGTTGGGGTACCACTGAGCACGCCCGTCGCCGGATTG
>NZ_AKZL01000238.1:0-234 GCF_000282755.1 Shewanella sp. POL2 | reverse complement strand
AGCGTTTTCTAAGCTGCCTGTAAGGCAGTGAACCCCTGCCGATGTGGCGGGCCTCTTAGTTAATGTTTCTAAGCTGCCTGTAAGGCAGTGAACTTTTAATATTTTATTGTTGACGGTGAGATATATTTCTAAGCTGCCTGTAAGGCAGTGAACTTTATCCTTTACTTTCGCCCTGCCGATGTTTTCTAAGCTGCCTGTAAGGCAGTGAACCTCTACCGATGCCGATGCCACACC
>NZ_AKZL01000237.1:0-240 GCF_000282755.1 Shewanella sp. POL2 | reverse complement strand
ATCATTAGCGGCACAGATGCCGGTACGGTCACCGAAGACACCCAGCTCACAACTGGTGGCCAACTCACGGTCACCGACATCGACGACCAGGAGTCGGCCTTCACGGCGCAGGCCAAGACCGCGGGCAGCTACGGCAGCTTCACGCTGGCGGCCGATGGCCACTGGACCTACACGCTCAATAATAGTCTCCCAGCAGTCCAGGCCCTAGGCCAAAACGGCACGCTGACCGACAGCCTTACT
>NZ_AKZL01000236.1:0-261 GCF_000282755.1 Shewanella sp. POL2 | reverse complement strand
ACAGCAAAGTTGCTTTCGCGAAACTGTATACCACGAAAACCCCAATCACCTCGGCCGATTTACTCAACGACAGAGTATTACCGTTCTTTGAAACACAGGCGCTGCCCATGTTGCGCATTTTAACTGACAGAGGAACCGAATACTGTGGCAAAGTGGAACAGCACGACTATCAGCTGTATTTAGCAATTAACGATATAGAACACACTAAGACGAAGGCGCGACACCCGCAAACGAATGGGATCTGCGAACGGTTCCATAAAA
>NZ_AKZL01000235.1:0-265 GCF_000282755.1 Shewanella sp. POL2 | reverse complement strand
GAGCTTTGGTACGATAGAACTTTGCTCAGTAAGATGTTTCGTCGCGTGGTGCAAAAGTTGGATGGACAACATGATATGCCTGCCGACACTGTGGCCATGCTGCAAGCTCTTACCTCTAGAGAAAGAACCATCATTCAATTCGTTTCCAGCGGCGCGAGAAATAAGGAAATTGCCCATCGTCTTTGCATCAGTGAGCACACGGTAAAGGCGCATATTTCATCGATTTTCCGTAAAACCCAGTCACGAAATCGTGTCGAGTTATTAA
>NZ_AKZL01000234.1:0-287 GCF_000282755.1 Shewanella sp. POL2 | reverse complement strand
AGAGAACGATGGCAACTATCGTGATCGCTTCACTACATCTGCATCAAGTGTGACTTATCAAGTATGTGAAACCACTGGAACCTTATGTTCTGCACCAGTAGTAGCACAATTCTAATGTAGTCCTTAAAAATGAAGGCGACCGAAAGGTCGCCTTTTTGCTTTCAACCCCTAAACTAGCTGTTTAGTCGGTAGTTACCATTTACGTTTAATGCTCAACGGCGTTGTTGCCTAAATGAATGAACCTTCCGTCTCAGATGCGATCAGATCCTGTGAATACCACGCAGGAA
>NZ_AKZL01000233.1:0-297 GCF_000282755.1 Shewanella sp. POL2 | reverse complement strand
TCGTCCTAGCTCAACTTGCAAAGGCGTTGTTTCTAAGCTGCCTGTAAGGCAGTGAACAGAGGAATTCATCCGTTAATTCGCGGTATTGCTTTCTAAGCTGCCTGTAAGGCAGTGAACGCCGCCGTGTTTTTATCAATGCTCGCTGAAACTTTCTAAGCTGCCTGTAAGGCAGTGAACACCACAGTACCCTCAAGTAAACAAGCAATGTTTCTAAGCTGCCTGTAAGGCAGTGAACCATGTGGTTTTGACGGTTGTATTCCACTTCACTTTCTAAGCTGCCTGTAAGGCAGTGAACGA
>NZ_AKZL01000232.1:0-301 GCF_000282755.1 Shewanella sp. POL2 | reverse complement strand
TGATGGTGACGGTGTGTGTTGCCGTGCCATCGGCGCTGGTCACTGTGATGTTGCGGGTCAGGGTTTCGCCGGCGGCGAGTGACTGCACATCAATATGGCTGTTGTTAAGGACATAGGTCCAGTTGCCGTCAGCATCAATGCTGAAGGTACCGTAGTTGCCATCGGCGACATTGGTTTGGACTTGGAACACGGCTTCGCCGTTATCGACGTCGGTCACATCGAGCTTGCCGCCAACGGTTTGCACGGTAGCAACATCGGTATCGCTGTCGCCATCTTCGGTCACCGTGCCGTTGTCGGTATC
>NZ_AKZL01000231.1:0-306 GCF_000282755.1 Shewanella sp. POL2 | reverse complement strand
AAATATGGTGGTCGCTACTGGGATCGAACCAGTGACCCCCTCCTTGTAAGGGAGGTGCTCTCCCGGCTGAGCTAAGCGACCCGGGGTAAATCAGTAGTGCAGAATATGGTGGTCGCTACTGGGATCGAACCAGTGACCCCCTCCTTGTAAGGGAGGTGCTCTCCCGGCTGAGCTAAGCGACCCGGGGTAAATCAGTAATGAAGAATATGGTGGTCGCTACTGGGATCGAACCAGTGACCCCTCCTTGTAAGGGAGGTGCTCTCCCAGCTGAGCTAAGCGACCTGGGAATGACTACACAGTGAGGTT
>NZ_AKZL01000230.1:0-317 GCF_000282755.1 Shewanella sp. POL2 | reverse complement strand
GTAATAATGGGATATTAAGTTCACTGCCTTACAGGCAGCTTAGAAAATTTTGTCCAATATCTATAGTTGCTGGAAAGCGTTCACTGCCTTACAGGCAGCTTAGAAATCCAGAGGAAAAGCATCATCCTTTTTACAAGGGTTCACTGCCTTACAGGCAGCTTAGAAAAATGGTAAACATGGCGCAAAAGCCTCAGATGGTTCACTGCCTTACAGGCAGCTTAGAAAAGCAACCCAGAGAGCTGGCTCAATGCCCTGCGGTTCACTGCCTTACAGGCAGCTTAGAAATGCTTGAGGCATTAAATAAGCAAGGCCCAGGT
>NZ_AKZL01000229.1:0-322 GCF_000282755.1 Shewanella sp. POL2 | reverse complement strand
TTTTCTAAGCTGCCTGTAAGGCAGTGAACGGGCAACTGCAGCGAGATTGGCGTACGCAATTTCTAAGCTGCCTGTAAGGCAGTGAACAATTCTGGCACGAGCTCGTGCTCGCAGGAGTCTTTCTAAGCTGCCTGTAAGGCAGTAAACGTATTCTCGATTTCGAAAATCACATCCTGCGCTTTCTAAGCTGCCTGTAAGGCAGTAAACGCAAGCTTTGGAACATTAATACCCTTGTGCATTTCTAAGCTGCCTGTAAGGCAGTAAACACGAGCTGCTTGCCCGTTTAGCTAAACAGCGTTTTCTAAAGCTGCCTGTAAGGCAG
>NZ_AKZL01000228.1:0-334 GCF_000282755.1 Shewanella sp. POL2 | reverse complement strand
ATTCGAGTAGTCATAGAGTTTGTGTGCATGCTCTTGAATGCATCGGCTCTGCATCGAGCGGACGACAAAGCGCTGTTGGTGCTGGGTTTTATAGGTCAGATATTCAAACAAATCAGCCTCACGGTCACAGACGGAAATCACCTTGTTGATATGCTCGCCTAAACGGGCAGACATATTGGCGGAGGCTTGTTCCCATTTGTAGCTCTCTTTTTCCTCGTAAGGGCGAGTAGCATGTTGCCCGCGCTTAGTGATATCCCGCGTCCAACGCTGCTGCTCAATCAGCCCAACGACTTGCTGGCTTTGCGGTGAAAACAGCAAGATTGAATGCGCCATT
>NZ_AKZL01000227.1:0-347 GCF_000282755.1 Shewanella sp. POL2 | reverse complement strand
ACATTACCGCTTGCAGCGACGAAATCTCTCCTCATTCCTCAGAAAGGCGGAAGGAAAGCCCGGGCGGTGACGCTGGAAATGAGATATGCCCGAGTGACCCTCAAAGCTCCAGCCAACAAACGCACTCAGGCAGACATCCCTCTGTATTACGTCAGTGTCGTAGAGCAAAGTCATCGTGAAGAAAAACTGGCATGGCACTTACTCACCTCCGAACCTATCACATGCTCGAAGGAGGCACTGGAGGTTGTCGGCTATTACGAGCGCCGTTGGTTGATTGAAGATTACCACAAGGTATGGAAAAGCAGTGGCACCGCGGTGGAAGAGCTGAGAATGCAGTGCCGTGAGAA
>NZ_AKZL01000226.1:0-354 GCF_000282755.1 Shewanella sp. POL2 | reverse complement strand
TCATTGGTGCCGACGATGGTGATGGTCACCAGTTGATCAACCCAGGCGCCCTTGTCATCGGTGACGCGCACGGTGAAGGTGAGCTGTTGGCTCTGACCTTCCGCTAAGGCTTGGGTGGCGGCCTTGGTGTTGTCTAAGGTGTAGGTCCACTTACCAGTGGCATCGACGCTGAAGCTGCCATATGTCGTATCTGGCGTGCCTTGTACACTCCAGGTTTGGGTGGCGCCGTTGTCGACATCGGTGGCCGAGAGCTGACCGGTGGCGGTAGGTGTGCCAGCGACATCGGTGCCGTCATCCAAATCACCGGCTTCCACCACGCTGCCCACTAACTGGGTGGCATTGTTGGTGATAACT
>NZ_AKZL01000225.1:0-357 GCF_000282755.1 Shewanella sp. POL2 | reverse complement strand
GTTCGAGTAGTCATAGAGTTTGTGTGCATGCTCTTGAATGCATCGACTCTGCATCGAGCGGACGACAAAGCGCTGTTGGTGCTGGGTTTTATAGGTCAGATATTCAAACAAATCAGCCTCACGGTCACAGACGGAAATCACCTTGTTGATATGCTCGCCTAAACGGGCAGACATATTGGCGGAGGCTTGTTCCCATTTGTAGCTCTCTTTTTCCTCGTAAGGGCGAGTAGCATGTTGGCGGCGTTGCCCGCGCTTAGTGATATCCCGCGTCCAACGCTGTTGCTCAATCAGCCCAACGACTTGCTGGCTTTGCGGTGAAAACAGCAAGATTGAATGCGCCAGAATGGCACGGTTTTT
>NZ_AKZL01000224.1:0-357 GCF_000282755.1 Shewanella sp. POL2 | reverse complement strand
GCTAAGTTTACTGCCTTACAGGCAGCTTAGAAAAGATGGCAAGAAAGTGATTGCTAGGCACTACGTTTACTGCCTTACAGGCAGCTTAGAAAGCCTAAAACGACACCACAAATAGGCCCACGCGTTTACTGCCTTACAGGCAGCTTAGAAAATTAAACGAAACTGATGTTCCAGAAGATCATGTTACTGCCTTACAGGCAGCTTAGAAAGTCGATTTCTTTGATGGCTTCTACCACGCTAGTTTACTGCCTTACAGGCAGCTTAGAAAGCACATCAAAAAATCCAATGTGAAGTTACGGTTTACTGCCTTACAGGCAGCTTAGAAAATAAACGCGACGTACTTCTGCCGAAATGGCT
>NZ_AKZL01000223.1:0-394 GCF_000282755.1 Shewanella sp. POL2 | reverse complement strand
TTACCGTTTATTGGTAACGAGTGTGACAACCAACCCAATGGCATTGCGTTTTCCTTAACCGATTACCTTCAATTGGTGGAAGATACAGGCCGAATCATTCGCAATGATAAACGTGGAAGCATCAGTGAAAATAGTGGTAAGTTACTGACCAGATTAAATATCCCCCATGACAATTGGCTCAAATTGACTACCGAGTTTGGTAAGCTATTTCATGGTCCAGTAGGCACATTACAAGAACTGACTCATTACTGCGAACACTTAGAAAAGCGACGACGGCACTTTGTCGCAAGCTGCCAGCACTTTTACAGTGACTGACAACTGCTTATATCCCTTCGACAACAATCATTGCCTAAAACTTCCCAAGCACTATGGGATGACTTACCTCGTCTGAAAT
>NZ_AKZL01000222.1:0-404 GCF_000282755.1 Shewanella sp. POL2 | reverse complement strand
GCGGGCTTAAAAAAGCCAAAGATAATGTTTTAGTTTATCTTTGGCATCTCTAACCATAATGCAGTAAATGGTGGAGCTATGCGGGATCGAACCGCAGACCTCCTGCGTGCAAGGCAGGCGCTCTCCCAGCTGAGCTATAGCCCCATTTACATGCAGTGCGAGTAAATAAGATGTTCCAAACCTCTTAAAGGATTGGTTTGCCAATCATTTCTTATCAAGGCGGACAGTGGCGACATTTAGTTCACTAAACGAGTCACTTTCCAACGCTGAGAAGGAAGGATTGGTGGGTCAGAGTGGACTTGAACCACCGACCTCACCCTTATCAGGGGTGCGCTCTAACCAGCTGAGCTACAGACCCATCTTTTACTCTATCTTCTATCAAGCAAATCTGTGTGAACACTCAA
>NZ_AKZL01000221.1:0-420 GCF_000282755.1 Shewanella sp. POL2 | reverse complement strand
TCTACTTCAAATCGTGAGTTTAACACCCCATTCGTTCGAAGTGCGCGTATCATATAGTGCACGCTTTCAGTGTGCAAGCCCTTTTAATTCGACTGGCCAAGTATTAAACAAAATGCGCAATATTTATTGCTTTACTTGAATGTGCAAAGCTTACTTAGCCTAACTATCAATGGCTTAATACAATTAAATAGTGGGAGGCGCGAATAACACCTTAGTCTCTGCCTCCGAACTTTGAAAATTTGCAAAGTTAAGTGTAAAGCTGTAAATCAATATTTGTTTGAAGGTGTCAGGAGCATCAGGAGCCAAAGTCGAGCTTGGAAACCGCTGCAATTATCGAGAGTAGGTTGGTCGTGACTTAGAGTGGAGTTATATGATTTGATTGAAATCCCAGATACAAAAAAGCCACTCAATGAGTGGCTT
>NZ_AKZL01000220.1:0-425 GCF_000282755.1 Shewanella sp. POL2 | reverse complement strand
AATGGTGCCACGCGTCTTGGTTTTAAAAGCAATCTTGACGGCTTTCGCTCGTTTGCTGATACAAGTGTAATGTGGGCACGAAAGCGGAATATCAGCCAGTTTAAACACCGAGTTGATAAAGCCTTGTAACGCTCGCAGTGGCATAGAGAAAACACGTTTAACCATTAGTGCGGTGGTAATGGCTAAGTCGCTAAATACGTGTGGGCGACCTTTCCTTGGTTGCTCAGCCTTAGCTTTCCACTGGGCGATAGCGTCCTCATCAATCCAGAAGGTAAGTGAGCCACGATTAATTAAGGCTTGATTGTATTGCTTCCAGTTAGTTGTTTTATAGCGAGGTTTTGACACGATTGATGGGTGAGTTGATAGGCTATGCCGATCAGATCACCAGCTATGGTTTTAGTTCAACTGATTTAGGAAACAAAGCC
>NZ_AKZL01000219.1:0-431 GCF_000282755.1 Shewanella sp. POL2 | reverse complement strand
CAGCTACGGCAGCTTCACGCTGGCAGCCGATGGCCACTGGACCTACACGCTGGACAACAAGAACAGTGCAGTCCAGGCCCTTGGCCAGAACGGCACGCTGACCGACAGCCTTACCGCGCAGTCGGTGGACGGCACAACCCACACCGTCACCGTCACCATCAACGGCCATGATGATGGCGCCGTGATTGCTGGCGTGGACAGCGGCGCAGTCACGGAAGACGCCAACCTGACGGCTGGCCAGCTCGAAACCCGTGGACAACTGACAATCACCGACCCGGATGCGGGCCAGGACCACTTCACCGCACAACCCCATGTGGCGGGCAGTTATGGCACGTTCAGCCTCGACGCCGACGGCCAGTGGCACTACAGCGCCGACAACAGTCAGAGCGCGGTTCAACAACTCAAGGCGGGCGAAACCCTCACCGACAGCC
>NZ_AKZL01000218.1:0-451 GCF_000282755.1 Shewanella sp. POL2 | reverse complement strand
CTGTCTCTCATACACAAATCCCTGAACAATGCTCAGGGATTTTTTTTGAACTCATTCCCCGCATTGTGATCAGATCGTCTAGGGCTAAATATTCGAGGCGATTATGATGAAGATGATGGATCCAGAGCAGTGGGCGCAATGTCAATTTGGGCACGCAAACCTCAACGACCCAAGACGTACACAAAGACTTGTTTCACTGGCTACCTCTATTACCCAACAACCCGGAGTTGCCGTGTCCAGACTTCCCTTATCCCCCGCTGAGATGGAAGGGGCCTACCGATTTATCCGCAATGAGAATATTCAAGCCAGTGATATTGCTGAAGCGGGTTTTCAAGCCACCGCGCAGCAAGCTCGAGAGCATGACATCTTGTTAGCACTAGAGGATACCACCTCGCTGACTTACAAGCATGACAGTGTCAGGGAGGAGTTAGGTCATACCAATCAAGGGGAT
>NZ_AKZL01000217.1:0-493 GCF_000282755.1 Shewanella sp. POL2 | reverse complement strand
CCCGCGGTGTTCGCTTGTGCCGTGAAGGCTGACTCCTGGTCGTCGATGTCGGTGACCGTGAGTTGGCCTTGGGTCGTGAGCTGGGTGTCTTCGGTTACCGCGCCAGTATCTGTGCCGCTGATGAGGGCGCCATCGTTGCTGCCTGTGAGCGTAATCGTCAAATTCGCAGTGCTAGTTGCGCCAGCGCTGTCGGTCACGCTGACCGGAATGGTGAGCGTCTGCGTCTGGCCTGCGGCTAGATGTTGATAAGCCGCATTGGATGGATCGAAGCTGTAGCTGCCATCGGCGTTAAGCGTAAAGCCAGCCGTCTGGGCGCTGGTGCTGAAGGTTTGGCTGTCACCGGTATCCATATCGGTGGCAACCATCTGCCCACTGAGCTTGGTGCCGTCTTCCGTGACCGATTGGCTCTGCGCGGTAAGTGCTGGCGCATCATTGCTGCCGGTGATTGTGACGGTGACTGTGTGGGTCGTACCGCCCACTGATTGGACGGTAA
>NZ_AKZL01000216.1:0-499 GCF_000282755.1 Shewanella sp. POL2 | reverse complement strand
CAACAAGGGCAATAGCGCACGGCTAAGGCACGTTTGACCTCTGGTAATACGGGGAAAGCGGCTCCTGCGACAGCCAGCATCAGTTGGATTTGTTGCCGTAGCGTTTTGGCATTACCTCGCAGTAAGCCATAGTCACGCACTCGCCGTAATCCTTTGGGTAATACATGTTGTAATATCAACCACAGAAATTCGACGGCGGGCAAGCTGCGTACTTGTTGGCAGCGAGTCTGACTGTCTTGATAGGTAAAACTCACCTGATTATCGACATGACGACAAATACTGCTGTCGGGTAAAACGCCCCGATAAAGGTAGCGCGACAGATATTGCAGTGCAGGCGCACCTTTACCGACAAACTGACAATCGACCACCCATTTTGAGGGAGATTGATGTGGCAGTTTAAGCTGAAGCGTGTCACTCAGATAAGCCAGTAAACGTGCTCGCCACACCTTGGCAAGATTAAAGGCGTTAAATAAGTAATGGGTTTTACACTTACGCCATT
>NZ_AKZL01000215.1:0-527 GCF_000282755.1 Shewanella sp. POL2 | reverse complement strand
CGTCTGTATCAGCCCCATGGAACTTCCCATTAGCTATCTTCTTGGGCCAAGTCTCAGCAGCCCTCGCTGCGGGTAACACTGTGGTCGCAAAACCCGCTGAACAGACGTCTATCATTGGTTACCGCGCAGTGCAGTTAGCACACCAAGCGGGTATTCCAACTGACGTGCTGCAATATCTACCAGGCACTGGCGCTACTGTAGGTAACGCACTGACGGCTGATGAGCGCATCGGTGGCGTATGCTTTACCGGTTCAACGGGCACAGCCAAACTCATCAACCGCACACTGGCAAACCGTGAAGGCGCAATCATTCCGTTAATCGCCGAAACCGGTGGTCAAAACGCTATGGTGGTTGACTCTACTTCTCAACCAGAACAAGTGGTTAACGATGTAGTATCTTCATCCTTCACCAGTGCGGGTCAACGCTGCTCGGCGCTGCGTGTACTCTTCCTGCAGGAAGATATCGCAGACCGCGTGATCGATGTACTCCAAGGTGCGATGGATGAGCTAGTGATTGGCAACCCAAGT
>NZ_AKZL01000214.1:0-559 GCF_000282755.1 Shewanella sp. POL2 | reverse complement strand
CAGGCATGCCTAGCCCTGTAAGCTTGTTCAAAGCCTTTATCATCGCGTAAGTTTCTCCCACCTGACCGTTATAATTTCGCAGGCTCAATCTACCACCAAGTAATTGCTTTACCCTGTACATGGCAGTTTCTGAGATTGACCGCCGATGATAACCATACCGTTTTTTCCACTGCTTATTTGAACCATAAAGCTGTTGCCAACTGACCGCTAAGTTACGCGGATGTCCGTGTTCCCAGAGTGCAGCACCGTCCCTCGGTGGAATGAGTACTAAAGCGCGTTTTCTACGAACCGCATCGTGACAGGCTCTTGTGTCGTAAGCACCATCACCTGAAATATTTCGGATTTTTCGATGGGTTTGCTTGAGCAAATTCGGCATAACTTCAGCATCAGTGACGCCGGATAAACTCAGTTCTGCTGCAATAATTTCATGGCTATGGGTATCGACGGCGATATGCAGCTTACGCCACACGCGGCGCTTGCCATCTGTGCCATGTTTCTTCACTTTCCACTCACCTTCGCCATAAACCTTCAAGCCTGTCGAATCGATAGCCAAGTGCTC
>NZ_AKZL01000213.1:0-567 GCF_000282755.1 Shewanella sp. POL2 | reverse complement strand
GCTCACTTCAACGCGCAAATCGATACAGCTGGCATCTACGGCAGCTTCAACCTCGACACAGATGGCCTGTGGGCCTACCAGCTAGACAACAACAAGCCCGAGGTGCAGGCGCTCAAGACTGGGCAGCACGTGACGGATACTTTTACGGTGACCAGTGCCGATGGCACGACGCACCAAGTCATAGTAACCATTGCAGGTAAGGACGACGGCGCAATGATCGGTGGCGCCGACCAGGGCACAGTCACCGAGGATCTGTCTGTCAAGAAGGGCCAATTGCAGACGAGTGGCCAACTAAGCATCAGCGACCCAGACCTCGGCCAAGCACACTTCACGGTGCAGCCCAATACGGCAGGAACCTATGGCCACTTCAGCCTGAGCGAAGACGGACAGTGGAGTTATCGTGCTGACAACCACCAGTCAGCCATCCAGCAACTCAAAGCCGGTGCCACGCTCACCGACAGCTTCACCGTTACCAGCGCCGATGGCACTAATCATACAGTCACCGTTACCCTCACTGGCAGCAACGACGCGCCGGTACTCACGGCGCAAAGCCAATCCGTCAGTGAA
>NZ_AKZL01000212.1:0-596 GCF_000282755.1 Shewanella sp. POL2 | reverse complement strand
TTTTATTTTTAGCCCAAAACCACCTACTTCAGTAGGTGGTTATCATCATTTGAGGCTTTGCCTGTATACCTACCCATGTTAAATGCATCTTTGATTTTTAGCGAAGTCAAAAGAGGCAAATAACATGAGTAGATACGAGCAAGCATCGCATGTGTTCTGGCGATGTCAATATCATATAGTCTGGACACCAAAGTACCGCTTTCGGATATTGAAAGGTAATGTCGGAAAAGAGGTTTATCGATGCATTCAGGTTTATTGCCATCAAATGGGATGCATAGTCATGGAGCTAAATGTTGAAGTTGACCATGTTCATTTAGTGGTGAAGGTACCTCCGAAGATATCTATATCGAATTTAATGGGGGCGTTAAAAGGTAAGATAGCTTTGAAAATATTCAGTAAATTTCCTTACCTACGTAAGAATAAACTTTGGGGAAATCATTTTTGGCAGAGAGGATACTTCGTCGATTCGATTGGAATTAACGAGGAAATAATCCGTAGATACGTTAGGCATCAAGAGAAAGTAGAGCGGCAAGAGCAGGGTCAACTTGCTCTTGAATAAAGGCCCCCTTTTAGGGGGTTAAAACAAAGCCACCTTC
>NZ_AKZL01000211.1:0-638 GCF_000282755.1 Shewanella sp. POL2 | reverse complement strand
GCTGTAGCTGCCATCGGCGTTGAGCGTAAAGCCAGCCGTCTGGGCGCTGGTGCTGAAGGTTTGGCTGTCACCAGTATCCATATCTGTGGCAACCATCTGCCCGCTGAGTTGGGTGCCATCTTCGCTGACCGATTGGCTTTGTGCCGTGAGCACTGGCGCATCATTGCTGCCGGTGATTGTGACGGTGACGGTGTGCTGACTTCCATCGGCGCTGTGGAAAGTGTATGTCTCAACCAGAGTCTGGCCCGCTTTTAGCTGTTGAATTTCCGGCAGGTTGTTGTCGACGCTGTAACCCCAGCCCCCAGTCGGTGCGAGCAGGAAGTTGCCCAGGCCGAGGCTGCCAGCACCCTGTTGTAGCGGAAAGCGGGCTTCGCCAGTATCAATGTCGCTCACAGTCAATGTGCTGGAGAACGAAATCAGACCGCTGATTTTGACGTTACTGTCTTCAGTAACCGCGCCGCTATCGACCCCCTCAATCACGGCGCCATCATCATGGCCGTTGATGGTGACGGTGACTTCGTGTGTCGTGCCGTCCACCGACTGCACGGTCAGGCTGTCGGTCAGCGTGGCGTTCTGACCTAGGGCCTGAACTGCTGGGAGACTGTTATCGAGCGTGTAGGTCCAATGGCCATCGGCCG
>NZ_AKZL01000210.1:0-760 GCF_000282755.1 Shewanella sp. POL2 | reverse complement strand
CCGCTATCAGATGGGCAAATCTAAATCTCGCATTACCAATTGGCCGGAATATAACAAGGCGTTGACCAACCGAGGCTCACTGACTTTTTGGATAGACGAGCAGGCGCTCAACCTCTGGTGTCACACTGAACACCATGGTGGTCGAGGTCGGGGATTTCAATACAGTGACACGGCGATAGAAACCGCCTTAATGCTCAAAGGTTTGTTTAATCTCCCCTTGCGAGCACTAGAAGGTTTTCTCAACTCAGTGTTTAGTTTGATGAGTCTGCAATTAACTTCACCTGGTTACAGCTGCATCAGCAAGCGGGCAAAGACAGTCAAAGTTAACTACCGCCCCCCTTGCCGAGGCGCGATTGCTCACTTAGTTGTCGATGCCACAGGACTGAAAGTATATGGCGAAGGTGAATGGAAAATGCGTAAACATGGTAAGGAAAAACGCCGAACTTGGCGTAAGTTGCACCTTGCGATAGATGCGGCCACACATGAAGTCATCGCAGCCGAAGTCAGTTTAGAGAGTGTGGCAGATAGTGAGGTTCTCCCAACGTTATTAAACCCACTAAGGCGCAAGGTAAAACAAGTGTCAGCTGACGGTGCTTATGACACCAACAAATGTCATAAGCTGCTGAAACACAGAGGGTGTAAACCTACGATACCGCCGCGAAAAAATGCAGGTTATTGGGAAGAAGGTCATCCCAGAAACGAGGCCGTCAGCGCTCTGAAAAGTGATGAACTCAAACAATGGAAACAAGAGAATGACTAT
>NZ_AKZL01000209.1:0-779 GCF_000282755.1 Shewanella sp. POL2 | reverse complement strand
ACAGTGGCGCAGCACCACCACATCGGGCAGCACGACTGAATCCTCAACCACGGAGTAGGAACAGACTCGCACCTCGTTAAACAGCACGCTGCGGCGCACGGTCGCGCCCGAGATAATACAGCCGCCAGAAATAATCGAATCCACCGCCATGCCGCGTCTATCGTCATCGTCAAACACAAATTTAGCGGGAGGTAATTGCTCCTGATAAGTCCAAATCGGCCATTTGGCATCGTAGAGGTTTAAGGCCGGCGTGGGCGATAGCAATTCCATATTGGCCTGCCAGAAGGAATCCAAGGTGCCCACATCGCGCCAGTAGGCTTGCTCGTTGGGGAAAGCACTCTTAAAGGGATAGGCAAACACTTTATGTTTTTCGATGATCGAGGGAATAATGTCTTTGCCAAAATCCCGATCGGAATTGGCATTTTGCGCGTCTTTCTTCAACTGTTCGAACAAAAACTCAGTGTTAAACACATAGTTGCCCATCGAGGCGAGGCACTTCTCAGGATTGCCTGGGGAATGTTTAGGGTGTTTAGGTTTTTCTTCAAATCCGAGGATGCGCATCTCGTCATCGACTTCCATCACCCCAAATGCGCCCGCCGCTTCGGCCACGGGCACCTCAAGGCAGGAGACTGTCATATCGGCGCCAGATTCGGCATGGGCGGCCAGTAAGCCAGCATAATCCATGCGATACACATGGTCACCCGAGAGCACCATGACATACTTGGGCAGCTCATGGCGAATGATGTCGATATTTGGAATACCGCATCCGCCGTGCCTTG
>NZ_AKZL01000208.1:0-781 GCF_000282755.1 Shewanella sp. POL2 | reverse complement strand
TCGCCTAAGGCGAGAAGTATAAGGATAACGGGTTAACCAAACAGAATGAGGACTCGATAACAGCTTGATGAGTAGGTAATAAAAATATTAGCCCGTTCGCTAAGGGCGGGTCATGTCTGCATAAAAGTCTCTTTTAAAATAAGACCTTCGCCAGTACACATTCTCAATCCGCTATTTGCATAATAAAGTGTCAACAACCAGCATCGGGCTTGTTCAACACTTGGGATAAGGTCGCGGCTACGCGCGGCCTATCCTTATTTGTTCCAGCATCGGGCTTGTTCAACACTTGGGATAAGGTCGCGGCTACGCGCGGCCTATCCTTATTTGTTATGTGTGGATTTCAAATCGGAGATCTCCGCCTTGGATTGTGACCGACCCAAAATCACCGACAACAAGAAATGAACCATCTAGTGCCTTGAGGTCATCAATATTTCCATAATCAACAGTGCCATCTGGATCTGTGCTTGAATGGACAGACTCTTTCGGCTTTAAACCACTAATATTTTTTACGCCAACAAATTCGAGAGTCGCTTTCCGGTAGCAAGTATGCTCATCTTTCTTAGGAGCGATGTAATGATCGGACTCGGGCCAAATGCTTGCTTCTAACTCAAAAGACAAATGATCGTTCTTCTGACTCCAATTCAGAACAAATGAATCATTGAGATCAATACCTTTGAATATTTCGAGTTGAGACCATTCCATTTTCATACTCGCTTACACATAACGCCGCGCTCACCGGCAAATTTGGAGCGCAGCGCAAAATTTGTCCGAGTGCAGCGCT
>NZ_AKZL01000207.1:0-946 GCF_000282755.1 Shewanella sp. POL2 | reverse complement strand
CCGGGATGTCAGCTACCTGTCCGGGGGCACGAATCAGGTATTGTTCGCCATTTTTTTCGATATATCCGGCACCGATGTTGGCGTTGTTTTTCTCCAATGCCGCCACCAGATCGTCGAAGCTGAGCTGGTAGGCCAGCAGTTTTGACGGTTCCGGGGTGACGTGGAACTGCTTTTCAAAGCCGCCAATGGTATTGACTTCGGTAACACCTGGAACCAGGCGCAATTGCGGACGTATCACCCAATCCTGCAAGGTGCGTAAGGCCGTCGCATCATACGGCTCACCATTTTCCATCAAGGCGCCCGGTTTCGCATGCACCGCATAGTGAAAGATTTCACCGAGGCCTGTGGCAACGGGTCCCATCGCCGGATCGATTCCCGAAGGCATCTCGCTTTTCGCCTGCTGCAAGCGCTCGTTGATAAGATTGCGGGCAAAGTAAATGTCCGTGCCTTTTTCAAACACCACGGTCACCTGAGACAGGGCATAGCGTGATATCGAACGGGTACTCTCAACATAGGGCAACCCCGTGATCGCCAGTTCTACCAGGTAGGTAATGCGTTGCTCCACTTCCAGCGGTGAGTAGCCTGGGGCTTCTGTATTGATTTGCACCTGGACATTGGTGATATCGGGTACCGCGTCAATGGGTAGCTGCTGATAGTTCCAGACACCCAGGGCGCCCGTTACCAGCACCAGAAACATCACCAGCCAGCGGCGTGCGATGGAAAATTGAATGAGTTTATCGATCATCACACACTCCTTCGTTGAGCGGCGATAGAATGCTGCTCCGGCCGATGGAATCCAGAATGTCTTTCAGGGAGCTATTAATCATCATCGCCAACCTCCCCTTTACCCAATTCCGCTTTCAAAATAAAACTGTTTTTGCTGACATACACTTCATCTGCGGACAGACCTGCCACCACTTCGGTTAGCTCACCGTCGGTTCGCCCC
>NZ_AKZL01000206.1:0-947 GCF_000282755.1 Shewanella sp. POL2 | reverse complement strand
GGGACGCACCGACGGCGAGCTAAGCGAAGTAGTGTCCGGCCTGTCCGCAGATGAAGTGTATGTCAGCAACAACAGTTTTATTTTGAAAGCGGAATTGGGTAAAGGGGAGGTTGGCGATGATGATTAATCACTTCCTGAAAGACATTCTGCATACCATCGGCCGGAACAGCATTTTCATTGCCGCTCATCGAAGGAGTGTCTGATGATCGATAAACTGATTCAATTTTCCATCGCACGCCGTTGGCTGGTGATGTTTCTGGTGCTGGTAACTGGTGCCCTGGGTGTCTGGAACTATCAGCACCTACCCATCGACGCGGTACCCGATATCACCAATGTCCAGGTGCAAATCAATACCGAAGCTCCCGGCTACTCACCGCTGGAAGTGGAGCAACGCATTACGTACTTGGTGGAACTGGCGATCACAGGGCTGCCCCACGTGGAGAGTACACGTTCGGTATCACGCTATGCTCTGTCCCAAGTGACCGTGGTGTTTGAAAAAGGCACGGACATTTACTTTGCCCGCAATCTTATCAACGAGCGCTTGCAGCAGGCAAAAAGCGAGATGCCTTCAGGAATCGGTCCGGTGATGGGGCCCGTTGCCACAGGACTCGGTGAAATCTTTCACTATGCAGTGCATGCGAAACCGGGCGCCTTGCAAGAAAATGGTGAGCCCTATGATGCGACGGCCTTACGTACCTTGCAGGATTGGGTGATCCGTCCGCAGTTACGCCTGGTTCCCGGCGTCACCGAAGTCAATACCATTGGCGGCTTCGAGAAGCAGTTCCACATCACGCCGGAACCTTCAAGACTGCTGGCCTACCAGCTCAGCTTTGATGATTTAGTAGCGGCACTGGAGAAAAACAACGCTAATATCGGTGCTGGCTATATTGAAAAAAATGGTGAGCAATATTTAATCCGCGCCCCCGGACAGGTGGCTGACATCCCTG
>NZ_AKZL01000205.1:0-970 GCF_000282755.1 Shewanella sp. POL2 | reverse complement strand
TTTAACAATTAAAGAATGTAGCATAATCAGTTTAATCTAAACTCTATTGCACCAATATCAATGACTTTTGTTCCATTGTTATCACCGTCAATTGGTCTTGCTACACCATATAAATCGACATCTACGTTTAACGGCACACCAGCATCAATTACCGGTGAGTTACTAAAAGGATATCCATTATTATCAAGTAAAGGATCGGCAAAAAAAGTATTCACTTCAACTTGTTGGTCCTGCATATCTATATACACCCCCCTAACATCATTAACTATATTATTACTTAAGTTAATGCTGCTTCCAGAAGCAAACTTATACAAAGTACTAGCATACGAAGCATTATCAATTAAATATCTAGATTTTGAAACGATATTGTTATCGATTGACATTTTATAATATGGCTCATCAAGCCCATAATAAATAAGCTTCACTACAGATTCTAGCCCAAGAAAAGTATTATTGTAGATTTCTAATTCAGAGGACATACTTGCATTAAGAAACTGACATCCGAAATATAAATCAGGCGCATCCAAAAGATTGCCAAAATATATATTATTCACTAGTCTAGTCTTAGTATTTTGTGCAACAGCATAATTACCGCTTTCAATCCTAGGGCAATGGTAATCATCATCCAAATTACTAGATACGTAACCATTATCGAGAGCCTTACCTATCAATATATTTTGTTCAAAAAGCATCTCTCCGCTATTTAAAATGGATACTGACATGAGGTTGTTTGGTGTACCATCAAATAAATTACGTGTAATAGCACCTCCACTACCCTCTACCTTTATATAGTGATTAGCTAAGGTAAAACCATTTACACTACTATTTTTATCAATAATTAAACTTGGTTGCCAAAATGAAGTTTCGCTGCTATAAAGCTTAGCACCTTTAGATTCCGCCTCTAATAGCGTTTGTTTTTTAGATAAATCTAAATCACCAATATAAATTCCTGCCGGAACATTAACTTTTT
>NZ_AKZL01000204.1:0-1013 GCF_000282755.1 Shewanella sp. POL2 | reverse complement strand
GTCGGCAACCATTTTACGTAATCCGGTCAACATCAAATCCATACGCTGGTCAGTAAACAGTAGTCCGCGTATGCCAAGCAGCATAGCTGACTCTTGATCTAAGGAATTGCGCTCAACTTGATACAGAGCCACAGGAATATGGGGGACAAGACGAGATGCCAGCAAAGGGATCCCTTTATTATCTAAGGCCGCACCTTTCTGGGCGATTAAACAAAAGCTGCGATGCCCTTTGTCTAAATCTAACTCTAACGCTGAGGCATGTTTAACGATCCGTGTTTTCAATCCGATAGATTCAGCAAGTATCGCTAAATGGCAAGGCGCCGCCACTTGATGTAAAAATACTAACTCATTGATAGTAACCAATTTACTCTTCTCCCTGAAAAGTATTCCATTATCTTTTTATCCGGCTTAATGAAATCTGCCTAAAACTCAGCGTACATCTCATTAACATAGCCCATTTTGACTAGTTACCATATGAATGCCATCACCCAAATGTACTAATAACCTCTATTTATATGTAGTAAATTCGACTAACTCCCTAAATAGTATTTCATTGCTAGCAATTAATACTAAACGAGATGGAGATCACACTCGTCTTTATACCTTAGTTAATGGAAACATCAATCGAAAGTTTAAACACAAAATTAACACCGAAAAATGACATTTTGGGGAATAAAAATCCCCTTTGAATGTCATTCAAAAGGGATTGGATGCTCTCAAGACTACGATTAGACTTGAGTCAGAAGTTTAGTGATTTGCTTATCCTGCACACGGGATAAACTGAGTAGCGCTACAATGGCCCCTATCAAGGCTAAAAACATATCCGATTGGGTATCCCACACATAACCTTGTGTGCCTAGGAATGCCTCAGCACCTTCGCCCGTTGCAGCGGCCACCCACCACTCTATAAGCTCATAGAAAGCACTGAAAGCGAGTACAAAACAAGTGACCAAAAAAGCGCACCAAGCGCCGGGTTTGACGGCTTGATTGCGTAACATAATCTCACGGGCCAA
>NZ_AKZL01000203.1:0-1013 GCF_000282755.1 Shewanella sp. POL2 | reverse complement strand
ATCGGCAACCATTTTACGCAATCCGGTCAACATCAAATCCATACGCTGGTCAGTAAACAGTAGTCCGCGTATGCCAAGCAGCATAGCTGACTCTTGATCTAAGGAATTGCGCTCAACTTGATACAGAGCCACAGGAATATGGGGGACAAGACGAGATGCCAGCAAAGGGATCCCTTTATTGTCTAAGGCCGCACCTTTCTGGGCGATTAAACAAAAGCTGCGATGCCCTTTGTCTAAATCTAACTCTAACTCTGAGGCATGTTTAACGATCCGTGTTTTCAATCCGATAGATTCAGCAAGTATCGCTAGATGACAAGGCGCCGCCACTTGATGTAAAAATACTAACTCATTGATAGTACCCAATTTACTCTTCTCCCTGAAAAGTATTTCATTATCTTTTTATCCGGCTTAATGAAATCTGCTTAAATCTCAGCATACATCTCATTAACATAGCCCATTTTGACTTGTTACCGTATGAATGCCATCATCCAAATGTACTAATAACCTCTATTTATATGTAGTAAATTCGACTAAGTCCCTAAATAGTATTTAATTGCTAGCAATTAAATACTAAATGAGATGGAGATCACATTCATCTTTATACCTTAGTCTATGAAAACATCAATCGAAAGTTTAAACAAAAAATTAACACCTGAAGATGACATTTTTGAGAATAAAAATCCCCTTTGAATCTAATTCAAAGGGGATTGGATGTTCTCAGACTACGATTAGGCTTGAGTCAGGAGTTTAGTGATTTGCTTATCCTGCACACGGGATAAACTGAGTAGCGCCACGATGGCCCCAATTAAGGCTAAAAACATATCCGATTGAGTATCCCACACATAACCTTGTGTGCCTAAGAATGCCTCAGCACCTTCGCCCGTTGCAGCGGCCACCCACCACTCAATAAGCTCATAAAAGGCACTAAACGCGAGCACAAAACAAGTGACCAAAAAAGCGCACCAAGCGCCGGGTTTGACGGCTTGATTGCGTAACATAATCTCACGGGCCAG
>NZ_AKZL01000202.1:0-1033 GCF_000282755.1 Shewanella sp. POL2 | reverse complement strand
GGCAACTACGTTTGATGGAAGACTCAAGTATGCGGGTCGTCAATTGTCTCGATAATCTACTACGTGATGTTTATCGCCAGTAACAGCAATATATACCCATGAATAGCGCGCTTTTTAAGTGACCTATTCATGGGTCATCAATTAGCAACCTCACTCATCTAAAGCTCACTAAAACAGATATAGCGCATCGGCAGCCTCCTTTGCACAACAAGGAGGCAACTCTATCTTGCCTCAATGACCAATATGATTTATCGATAATTTTCTAACCCAAGAGTACAGATCACAAAATAACCCTAAAGTGGCTTGCGAGCTTAAGAGTTGTCATCTTTAATTCAATATGAGCACGCAGTGAGACTCGCATATAACATTCTAATTCCTAGGGTTATTAATGACATTTTTTACCCATTTAGTGCGCGTTATGCTTCTCTGCGTTATCCCGCACACAGCTCAGGCCACACTCAATATTTATACAGAAGAATGGGCTCCGATTAGCTTTTCGGTTGATGGCCAACCCGATGGATTAGCTGTACAAGTCGTGCAAGAAATCCAAAAACGTATCGATAACCAAGATCCTATCAAGATTGTGCCCTGGGCTCGTGGCTGGAAAATTATCACCGAACAACCCAACACGGTGTTATTCACAATGACACGTACCGCAGAGCGGGAGCGTATGTTTAGTTTGATAGGTCCTGTCGCGGTTGGCACAACAAACTTTTATGCTCTAAAAAGTAGCAAGCTTAACATTGACTCAATTGAAGGTGCTAAGCAGGCAAAAGCAATTGGGGTGTATCGTTCCTCTGTCGAAGAACAATTATTAATGGATCATGGGTTTACAAATCTCGCCCCCTCATCAACACCACTACTAAGCGCAAAGCAGTTAATGAAGCAGCGAATCGATCTCTGGTGCAACGCTAATCTCACGGCGCCAAGTATTCTTGCAGAAGCAGGAGCCAGTATTGATGATGTAAAATCCCTCTACACCATCAGCGCGAATCATCTCTATATTGCGTTTTCTCAAGGCACACAGGGGATA
>NZ_AKZL01000201.1:0-1061 GCF_000282755.1 Shewanella sp. POL2 | reverse complement strand
GGTCACCAAACCACGGAAGCGAACTTCACTATCACGGATTTTTTGTTCAACCGCTATTTTTTGGGTCATATCACGGATCGATGCGGCCACTTGGCGACGACCATCGAAATCACTCGGTAAAATACTTAAGGCGATTTCGGCAACAAACTCGATTTAAGGTACACGCAGCCCAAAGGCACTTGTGTACCCTTGGGGGTTAAATATCGACTACAAATGCTCTTTCACTAAGCGGCGCTGGGCTCGCTTGAAAGGTGTCAAACCATTTGTTTCGAATTTACGCATTTCGGCTTGAATCGATTTAAGATTTTCATAAATCGAAGCGGCTAATAATGCCGTCCGAGAAGCATTCTGATGAAACTCCAATATCCTGTCTTGATTGACCATCTTTTCTGCATCTTGAAGATGCTCCGAAGATGCCCAATTCATTAGGGATATGTAGTCTTCAAAATCTGCTCTCATGATGATGTCGTTGAGGTGCTGGATTGAATTAACTAATCCAAAACCTGTAAGGTTTTCTATATCATCTACAACGATGACTTGAGACCCTTTTACATAAAGGATGTCTTCCATCCCCTTGTAAAACAGCACGATTGTTTGACGCTTTTGGTTTATCAATACGTCCAAATGTGGTGCCGTCAAAGCCACAAGTTGTTTTGCTTCTTTGAAACTGATTTTCTGTAATTGCATGACTCACTCCAAAATTTTAGAAATGCCCGTAAGGCATTCAAATAAAAGGGTGAGTCTGCCCCATGGGGACAAAACTCACCCCCAAGGGTTTAAAAATCAAATTCGTTAAGGTTACAGCACTTCCTGTACTCGCAAATAGAGGTCTCTAACGCGATTTTTAGGTATGGTGCCGATGATCACTTGTTTGCCATCTTTGACAAAGTATTCCGGTGTCACAGGAACCCAGCGAGTTCTTCCGAGGCAAAATTTTGTATCTTTGTCTAATTTTTCCATCTCGTGACTTCTAAAAGTGAGCTCTCCCCGGTGGTTTTCGTCCACTCGTTGACTTGTGCCGTAAGCCAAGCGCAACTGTGTACCAGACGGGTCTGCATCAA
>NZ_AKZL01000200.1:0-1071 GCF_000282755.1 Shewanella sp. POL2 | reverse complement strand
CGCCTTCAAACATGAGCGAACAATCACTGATTACGGTGAAACCTGTAAACACCGATCCCACAAGGAGAACGCTAAACGCAGCAAACTCAGTGGTGATAACCGATTCAAATCCGTCTAAACCGAATGCATTTAATCCAATGCAATTCAGTCGTATCTGCGGCAGTCATTCCGCAGGCTTTGATGCTAGGTTATCGGGTACAGGTTTCGGATGACAAAATGCGAAGTTAATCAAAGGTATCCCTAACGACCTCTGGTTCAGATAACAAACTCAAACGGTATCGTTATGGATAAGCCTTGCTAACTTGCTACAGGGAGCGGTGAATTAAGCGGCTTGCTGACTAAAGCGATATTGGAGGTTGGATACTTTCCAGCCGGAGATCCGCGCGGGTGAAGATTCGGCTAAGAGGGTCCAATCCGGGCGAGCATCGAGGCGAATATTTTCCCCTAATGCGGGCGCAGGCTCGGGTTCGAACTCAAAGGCCAACAGGTAAACAGGCTTCACTTCGCGCATATCATGCTGAACAAGATTGATAAAGCGCTGGGAGTTAACCGGGGCAAAATTAAAATCGTCAGAATGACTAACGAATTCAGGTTCGGAACAATCGGAGGCTTGCACCTTATCAGAAGCAATGCAAACCGCTTTACTCTCGTTCGCAGTCGATTGTTCAGTTGAATGGCGCGATGTCGTATTTTCTTGCGCTGCGATTGACGGCGTATCCGCAGTCAGCACAGTTGTCACTACTGTTTTAGGCGCAAAATGCTGAGCGGTTAAGCTGCGCGGCGCATAGCCACTCGTATGGGCGATCAAAATGATCGACACACAGAGTAACATTAATCCTTGGCGCCAAAACTTAATCAAACTCAGATCCTAAAAGGTGCACGCAGCAATTTACGTGAAAAATGTTTACAGGAAAAACAACGCTTTCTTGAATAGCTTTATTAAAAACATAGAAAGTTCCAAGCATGCAGCTTAAGTAACTGCCAACTCAGAGGCAAATTAAACTTTATCCATCTTGCTAAGTTTGCACTGCAAAGAGACTTATTGCACAGCGAGTTAAGTATCCAAAAGAC
>NZ_AKZL01000199.1:0-1076 GCF_000282755.1 Shewanella sp. POL2 | reverse complement strand
TACTCAATACAGCTTTCTAAATTAACAAATAAAGGTTAATTACGCAGGTAATTGTACGGCAGACAAAGCCGTGACGAGCAAAGGGCGGAGTGTACGGTAGTACATGAGGTCAAAGATGTTCCTTACATCTAATGACACTTCCTCCATCCATGGAGGTCGCAGTAGTGAGGAAACAATGCCGTCAGACGTAGAATTAACCAGTAAGAATTTGCTTGGTGACAATAGCATTGTGGTCCCACCTGATCCCATCCCGAACTCAGAAGTGAAACGCAATCGCGCCGATGGTAGTGTGGGGTCTCCCCATGTGAGAGTAGGTCATCGCCAAGCGCCTAATTTAGCTTAATGTGCAAACGTTAAGTTAAAGGAGCGGTAGTTCAGTTGGTTAGAATACCGGCCTGTCACGCCGGGGGTCGCGGGTTCGAGTCCCGTCCGCTCCGCCAACATTTCGAAAAGCCCTAACAGCAATGTTAGGGCTTTTTCGTCTTTGGAATTTATCTATTTAAATTGTCGCGGAATCCTGTTCTGCAGCATTTATCCCTCTCATTTATTGAGCGCATCACTGTGTGATGTACCATACCAATCGTATTCAATATCTGTTCATTTCGCGGAGTACAAAGCACTTTAGGCAAGGTGAAGGCTTGAAGGCATAATGGGTTCTGCCAAAAGCCTTGAGCGCAGCATAAGCGCTTTACCAAGCAGTAAACATCTGACAGCCTCAAAGGCATCCTGCTTCCTGTGGGATTGACTTAAAATGGAATAACTCTTTCTGCGTTATGCGCCTCGGATTGAAATACCTGTAAGGCTATGAACTGATGAGATATTTTATGTGGCTGGTTTCAATGGCGAGCTAAATTTAGTGGTATCGGGACAGTGTCAGTGGTTTGCTTAAATGAACTTGAGAATGAAAATACTCGACTAAAAAGCGGTAAAAGGCTGAAGTAATAGCAGAGATGATAATCCAATTTTGTTGGCCACTATAAATCCCCCTTTAGTGATTAGAAGAATATAGCCTACTTAAAAATCACTAAAAGTGAGCCATAGGGATCGCTCTTATCGGCCAGATTTAAACTGGCTTA
>NZ_AKZL01000198.1:0-1077 GCF_000282755.1 Shewanella sp. POL2 | reverse complement strand
AGGGCGTTGCGACGTTAAGACGGCGTAAATTGCCGATGGACGCGATGATTTGGGCCGTTATCGGAATGGCTTTGTTCCGAGGGGAGTCTGTTCGGTCACTCATCAACAAACTCGACATTGTTTTGCCGCAAGAGATTGATTATGTTGCACGCAGCGCCGTGACTCAGGCGCGTAAACGATTGGGCAGTGAGGTTATTAGAGAAGTATTTAGCCGCAGCGCCAATACCTGGCACGCGAGAGCTGAACATCCTCATTGGTGCGGTCTTAACTTGTATGGTGTTGACGGTGTCGTGTGGCGGACACCCGATAGTGTTCAAAATCAAGC
The DNA here is from genome assembly GCF_000282755.1 of Shewanella sp. POL2. Taxonomy (NCBI): domain Bacteria; kingdom Pseudomonadati; phylum Pseudomonadota; class Gammaproteobacteria; order Alteromonadales; family Shewanellaceae; genus Shewanella; species Shewanella sp. POL2. The sequence goes on along the minus strand of NZ_AKZL01000198.1, from coordinate 752 downwards.
CGCCTTTGGACGAACCGCCAACGCTTTAGGCGAAGCGGCTTATCCGCAAATTCGCATGGTTTGCTTGATGGAGTTAAGCAGCCATTTATTGGTCAACAGCGCCTTTGATTCGGTTGCCGAAAATGAAATGAACTTAGCGTCCCAGCTCATTCCTAGCATTCCCAATCACAGCCTAACCCTATTTGACCGAGGATTTTACTCGCTCGGCCTGCTGCACGCTTGGCAGCAAGCGCAACCTGATAGCCACTGGTTGTTGCCATTGAAGAAAGGCACTCAATATGAAGTAGTGCGAACGCTGGGGAAACATGACCAGTGGGTGAAACTCACCACGACACCTCAAGCCAGAAAGAAATGGCCGCAGCTCCCAGATACCCTTGAAGCGCGTTTATTGACTAAGACAGTGAAAGGTAAGTCAGTCGCCATTTTGACCTCGTTGACAGACCCGATGCGTTACCCCAGCGAAGACATCGTCGACTTATATGCCCATCGATGGGAAATCGAACTGGGCTATAGAGAGATGAAACAACATCTACTGGAGAGCCGTTTTACGCTCCGCAGTCAACTACCGGAGCTGGTGACTCAAGAGTTATGGGGCGTGCTACTGGCCTACAATCTCATTAGATATAAGATGTTGCTGATGGCTAAAAGCTTGCCATCGGTCCATCCCAATCAACTGAGTTTTCGGGATGCGGCGAGTTATATCATCTTCAAGTTGACACAACTGTCATCACAAACACCGGGGAATGTCCCGA
>NZ_AKZL01000197.1:0-1110 GCF_000282755.1 Shewanella sp. POL2 | reverse complement strand
ATGCTTGAGAATAACTGGTTCATTACAACCACAAGATATTTTTTAAACGCAGCCCTATTGTTCCTGTTATGGTGATTAACAAGATTGAACATGCGGTGCCGTTAGCCAGAGCACTGGTCGCCGGTGGGATTAGCGTGTTAGAAGTGACATTACGCACGTCGTGTGCTCTTGAAGCGATCACCAAAATCGCTAAGGAAGTACCAGAGGCGCTAGTCGGCGCTGGGACTATTTTAAATGAAGCCCAGCTTGAGCAAGCGATTGCCGCTGGCGCGCAATTTATTATCACCCCTGGTGCAACAGTTGAACTGCTCAAAGCGGGGATGCAAGGCCCTGTGCCTTTGATCCCTGGCGTTGCCAGCATCTCCGAAGTGATGACGGGTATGGCGCTTGGTTACACTCACTTTAAATTCTTCCCTGCTGAAGCGTCTGGTGGAGTGGATGCACTCAAGGCTTTCTCTGGCCCCTTAGCCGATATCCGCTTCTGCCCGACAGGTGGTATTACGCCGAGCAGCTATAAAGATTACTTAGCGCTGAAAAATGTGGATTGTATTGGTGGCAGTTGGATTGCGCCTACTGATGCGATGGAGCAGGGCGATTGGGATCGTATCACTCAGCTTTGTAAAGAGGCGATTGGCGGACTTTAATCCGCTATTGCACGGATTAATTTGCGAACAAAAAACCACCTTAGCGGTGGTTTTTTATTTCTAAATCAAAAGGCTACATTTCTTTACTCAACTCCACGTTTGAGCCAGCCTTAGGGCTAAAGAGTTGTTGATAGAGCCGTCCGGCAAACTCGTCCGTCATCCCTGAAATATAATCGGCTAAGACTCTGTGGCTGTTTAGACCCTGTTGCTCGCTTGCGCGCCACCGCTCTTGGGTGTTAAGCGGTAACAGGCGCTCGGGATCGGAGGCAAATGCTTCAAATAACCCCATCACAATTTGTTGCCCTTTGTATTCGAGCATTTGGATCTCGGGTTTACGGATAACATATTTATACACTAGCTGTTTTAACACATTGAGCGCATGGGCAAAGTCGGGTTCAAGGCTGGCATTAAACCGCAGCAACGGTTCCTCGAAAGCCGGATCGTCATTGATGATAATGGCGGTGAC
>NZ_AKZL01000196.1:0-1185 GCF_000282755.1 Shewanella sp. POL2 | reverse complement strand
GGGCACCATCGGTCACGTTGACCATGGTAAAACCACTCTGACTGCAGCTATCTCTCACGTACTGGCTAAGACCTACGGTGGTGAAGCTAAAGACTTCTCTCAAATCGATAACGCTCCAGAAGAGCGTGAGCGCGGTATTACCATCAATACCTCTCACATCGAGTATGACACCCCAACTCGCCACTACGCACACGTAGACTGCCCAGGCCACGCTGACTATGTTAAAAACATGATCACTGGTGCTGCACAGATGGACGGCGCGATCCTGGTAGTTGCTTCTACAGACGGTCCAATGCCACAAACTCGCGAGCACATCCTGCTGTCTCGTCAGGTTGGCGTACCATTCATCATCGTATTCATGAACAAATGTGACATGGTTGACGATGCTGAGCTGTTAGAATTAGTTGAAATGGAAGTACGTGAACTGTTATCAGAATACGACTTCCCAGGTGATGACTTACCAGTAATCCAAGGTTCAGCTCTGAAAGCGCTAGAAGGCGAGCCAGAGTGGGAAGCGAAGATCCTTGAGCTGGCAGCAGCTTTAGACTCTTACATTCCAGAACCAGAGCGTGATATCGATAAGCCATTCCTGATGCCAATCGAAGACGTATTCTCTATTTCTGGCCGTGGTACAGTAGTAACAGGCCGTGTAGAGCGTGGTATCGTTAAAGTGGGCGACGAAGTAGAAATCGTTGGTATCCGCACTACAACCAAGACAACTTGTACTGGCGTAGAAATGTTCCGTAAGCTGCTTGACGAAGGTCGTGCAGGTGAGAACTGTGGTATTTTATTACGTGGTACTAAGCGTGATGACGTAGAACGTGGTCAAGTATTATCTAAGCCAGGTTCAATCAACCCTCATACTACTTTTGAATCAGAAGTTTACGTTCTGTCAAAAGAAGAAGGTGGTCGTCACACTCCATTCTTCAAAGGCTACCGTCCACAGTTCTACTTCCGTACAACTGACGTAACCGGTACTATTGAACTGCCAGAAGGCGTAGAGATGGTAATGCCTGGTGACAACATTAAGATGGTTGTTACGCTGATTTGCCCAATCGCGATGGACGAAGGTTTACGCTTCGCAATTCGTGAAGGTGGCCGTACAGTAGGCGCTGGTGTTGTAGCTAAGATCATTGCTTAATAGCAATTGTGATTAGAAAAAAGGAAGCTTAGGCTTCCTTTTTT
>NZ_AKZL01000195.1:0-1221 GCF_000282755.1 Shewanella sp. POL2 | reverse complement strand
GTTTGACCTCATCGCTTGCGTTACCGCTCACTGGGTCAGGGCTGCGTATTTTACGCATTTCCCTTGTTGCGTCAAGGCGTTTTTACAAACTTCTTGAGGCTTTTGAATCAACTGCACATTCTGCATTCGATTCGCACTGAAACCGCACTCGCTTTCGCTGTCTGCCGTGTCAGTGGATGCGCATTATAGGCAGCGAAACTTTTTGTGCAAGCGCTTTTTCAGGTTTTTATGATTAATTTTCAAATAGATTGTTACACCCAAGCTAGGCACAACCTACACACTTGTTATACCCAGAGTTATCCACACTGAGAGGGTTTAATGACTAGATTAAATTACTCAATTTTAAGTTAAAAGAGCTCACAGCTGTGCGTATTCAAAGTTAATTGTGAGGCTGATTTTTTTAGTCTCGATTGATATTTGGTTTCAGGACGAAGCCAGATTCGGCCTGCAAAATACAACGACACGCCTTTGGGCCCCCAAAGGCAGTAGACCAAGAGCGCTAAAACAGCAGCAGTTTGAATATGTGCACCTGTTCGGCGCAGTCTGTCCTACAACAGGAGAAACTGAAGCCATCATCACGTCATTCGTTAATAAGGACATCATGTACCAGTACCTGGAGCTGATTGCAAGACGCACCAAACCTGGCCGCCATGCAGTCGTGGTAATGGACGGTGCGGGTTGGCATACCAAAGACCTTGCTGCTGATATCCCCAACCTGTCGATACTCAAACTGCCGCCATATTCCCCAGAACTAAACCCCATCGAACAGGTATGGAGTTGGCTTCGCCAACATTATCTCGCCAATCGCTGTTTTAAAGGAGATGAGGACATAGTGGATGCCTGCAGCAAGGCATGGAACAGCTTTATCAGTTGTACAAAACGCGTGATAAAGATGTGCTCTCATGGGCGAAAGTGACTGAGCTTTAATGCGGAATGGTATTAAAGGATATGAGGACATAGTGGATGCCTGCAGCCAGGCATGGAACAGCTTTATCAGTTGTACAAAACGCGTGGTAAAGATGTGCTCTCGGGAATGGGCAAAGGTGACTGAACTTTAATGCGGAATGGTATTAGCCATGATTGAACGCGAAGAAGCTTGTCTTCGTAGCAGGGGAACTCGCTTAGCGGCGAGGCGACTGCCATGGATGATGAAAGTGTCAATATTGGAGATTGGAGGAACATTTATTGACCGACATAGAGGTAGCTTTTCGCGAAGCGTAT
>NZ_AKZL01000194.1:0-1228 GCF_000282755.1 Shewanella sp. POL2 | reverse complement strand
AACTGCCCGCCACATTGGTTTGTGAGGTGAAATGGTCTTGGCCTGCATCCGGATCGCTGATCGTCAGTTGTCCATGGGTTTCGAGCTGGCTTGCTGACAGGTTGGCGTCTTCAGTGACGGTGCCACTGTCCACGCCAGCAATCACGGCGCCGTCATCATGGCCGTTAATGGTGACGGTGATGGTGTGGGTTGTGCCGTCCACCGACTGCACGGTCAGGCTGTCGGTCAGTGTGGCGTTCTGACCTAGGGCCTGAACCGCACTGTTCTTGTTGTCCAGCGTGTAGGTCCAATGGCCATCGGTCGCCAGCGTGAAGCAGCCGTAGCTGCCCGCGGTGTTCGCTTGCGCCGTGAAGGCTGACTCCTGGTCGTCGATGTCGGTGACCGTGAGTTGGCCTTGGGTCGTGAGCTGGGTGTCTTCGGTGACCGTGCCAGCATCTGTGCCGCTGATGACGGCGCCATCGTTGCTGCCTGTGAGTGTAATCGTCAAATTCGCAGTGCTAGTTGCGCCAGCGCTGTCGGTGACTGTGATGGGGATTGTGAGCGTCTCAGTCTGGCCAGCGGCAAGGTGTTGATAAGCCGCATTGGATGGATCGAAGCTGTAGCTGCCATCGGCGTTGAGCGTAAAGCCATCTACCGAATTGGCGAGACTGAAGGTAAGTGTGTCGCCGGTATCCACATCGGTAGCCACCATCTGCCCGCTGAGTTTGGTGCCATCTTCGCTGACCGATTGACTTTGCGCCGTGAGCACTGGCGCATCGTTCGTGCCGACGATATCGACGGTAATCGTGTGAGTGGTGCCGTCGGCGCTGTGTACGGTGAAGCTGTCATGTAGAATCTGACCTTCATTCAGCTGTTGGATCGCGAGCTTAGTGTGATTGGCTGTGTAGCGCCAATAAGCTTGGCCATTGGCTTGCGGGGTCAAAATAAAGTTTCCGTAGCCGTTTAGACTGCTCCCCTCTTGATTGGAGAACACACTTTCACCGCTGTCTGTATCGCTGACGCTGAGATTGCCTTCTATGGCAGTATGCTGGTCTTCTTTGATCTGACCGGGTGTTCCATGGTCGTTGATCTTGGCGCTATCGTTGGTGCCTGTGAGCGTAATCGTCAGGTTCTGCGTGCTGCTGGCCCCAGCGCTGTCGGTCACTGTGACTGGGATGGTGAGCGTCTCAGTCTGGCCTTGGGATAGATGTTGGTAGCTGGCGTGGGATGGGTCGAAGCTGTAACTGCC
>NZ_AKZL01000193.1:0-1258 GCF_000282755.1 Shewanella sp. POL2 | reverse complement strand
GCAAATGTGCAATGGCAGCGGCTTTCAGCTCGTTGCGATTTTTACCCTGAGCCCAAGCGGGGATCCCTTGATGGGCGCTGCGACCCGCGAGGATAAAATGTGCCTTGCAGCGTTTCGCTAAACTTAAGGCGCACTCGAAGGTGACGCCCTTAGCACCGCCTGTGACGAGGATTTTGTCCGCTGACGAGAGAGACGCGCCACTGCGGCGAAGCACGGCATTGCCCGCGACTAAGGTGGTGCGCTCAAGCTCGCTATCAATACCGACTTCGACCGGCGCATCTTGGAGGTAGTATTCCTGCACTACCGCATTAGCGACCGTTTTAGCGTCCAAGTTTGGTGCGATATCCAGCGCGCGGCAAACCACTCCCGGCCACTCGTGATTTAAGGTTTTAGTGAGTCCAGAGAGCGCCGCTTGGTTGAGTTCACTCTGGCTAATAACAGCGCCAGCCGACTCGTCCATGCCGATATAGCCAAAGCCACCGTCGATACGGCTGACGGTGACAAAGCGGCAGTGGTCGCGCTCGGTTAACAGCGGTTGTAAGTGTTTGGCAAACAAGAAGGCTTGCTCGACCGAGGCTTTGGCGTCGTCTGCCAGCACTAAGCCAGCACCTTTATCGGGAACGGACTTATGTTGTGGCTGCAGATGAATAAAACCGGCGATTTGGCCAAGCGCTTCAATCTGATTGATGACCTCACAAATACTTTCATCATCAATCGCCTCCAGCGTGAAGCTGGCAATATGGCTATCGAGTGGTGATGCGCTGGTCACAACCGTTTTCGGTGAGCGTACAACCGCGACCTTAACGTCTTGGGCGTGAAGCTTTTCGGCAATCACCCCCGCGTTGTGGCCATCATCACTGATAACGACGTAGCTGTTTGCCGTCAGTTGAACATCGCTAGTTGCTATGATGCGCGCTAACTCAGCCGCCGCTGGCAACTTTTTTAGCATCACCTCACTATGGGGCGGCAGGTCGATGGTTTCCTCGACGGTTTCTGCAGTTGCCTCTTGAATCTCTTGAATTGGCGCAGCATGGTTTTGCTGTGGCGCCTCACTTGATGCTTGCGAACCCGCATAGAGGGCGACAATCTCACCCAAGGTGCGACACTCGGCTAAATCCTCAGGGCTCAGTTCTGGCAGGTTTGGCAGTTGATCTTGTACTGTGCCTAGAATTTCCACGCGCTTAATAGAGTCGATACCAAGGTCGGCTTCCATATCCATACTGAGTTCCAGCATTTCAACGGGATAGCCAGTCTTGTC
>NZ_AKZL01000192.1:0-1281 GCF_000282755.1 Shewanella sp. POL2 | reverse complement strand
AAACGCGTCGCTAAAATAGACTGATGTGCATCCCTCAAGACAACATCGGTTAACTGTAATGGCTTAGACGCCACTATCGAATTTACTCGGTTCATATGGCGCTCCATTATTTAGCCTGAGAACGATACTGCTGGACGGCTAAGCTGATCGCAGCCACCAATTTAGGCTCTAAAGTGCTTGAAGCTCCAGTTGAGCTCGCATCATTGACCTTCAACGGTTCTACTGCTTTGTGCTCTTCACGACACCACTTAGCAACCAGATTCACAGCTAATATCAATACACTTAAAAATAAATAGACCAGCCCCATCCCCAATAACATGATGCCAACAGCGTCTAATAACTGTTGCGTTAGCTCCCCTTTCACTGCCCTACCTCCTTCGCCCTTAACCAACATTCGCGTTTTAAATTAACAACCACACAACATCTGCATTGATAACAAATTTAATCGGCGAATGTAAATTGGTAAGACCAATTTACATAAGATCAGCAGCAAGTGTCTGAGGGATCCTTAGTGAACGACCGATAAAATGAATATTCGTTAATGAAACGGCAAAGCAGAAATTTTTATTGAGGAGTAATGACGAAATGAAGATACCAGCCAAGATGAAACCAAAAGCAAACATGGGCTGACAATAAGGTTCTGACTCCCCTTAAACGAGCATACGAAGAGTACAAGCTTTAAATTTACTGATTAGTCCTATAAGGACAAAAATCAAAGGGGTCTCAATGCACTAAAGTATTTAGATCAAGCAGCCATTTAAATGAATGATGCTAAAGGTGTTGGAGAATGAAGAAAACGGAGCAATGAGGGGCTCTCTGTTTACATTGCGTATGAGGCGATAAATTAAAGAAGTCAGTGATTAGAGAAGTATTTCGAAGAATAGAACGTTGAAATTCAAAACTCTAAATGCAAAAAAGCCAGCTTATTCAGCTGGCTTCCATTGTTTATTTAGGCGCTTGGCGATGACCTACTCTCACATGGGGAGACCCCACACTACCATCGGCGCGATTGCGTTTCACTTCTGAGTTCGGGATGGGATCAGGTGGGACCACAATGCTATTGTCACCAAGCAAATTCTTACTGGTTAATTCTACGTCTGACGGCATTGTTTCCTCACTCCAGTACTCATGTACTACCGTACACTTCGCCCTTCGCCCTTCGCTCGTCACGGCTTTGTCTGCCGCACAATTACCTGCGTAATTAACCTTTATTTGTTAATTTAGAAAGCTGTATTGAGTACCACTTCTTAAGTGTTCATATTCGTCTAAGTGCTACTTAGT
>NZ_AKZL01000191.1:0-1283 GCF_000282755.1 Shewanella sp. POL2 | reverse complement strand
TAATGCCACTCGCTTAAGAGCGGGTGGCATTTTTACTTGGATATTTGATTGTTTTCTTGAGTACCAAACGCGGGTAGCTGGGCCGCTTCCTCTTTGGAGGTAAAATCAACCGCTTGCCATTTTCCCTCAGTCGTTTTAAGTGCAGTGGGATCGCTCCTGGACTCCCTCTGTCGCTCCAACCAAACTCATCTTGGATTAAAAACAGGGCATTAATGAAACTTATTCTCTGTGGCTCAACTTTATGCTGCACTGCCATGGCTGCCATCTCTAGCCGAACAATATTGTAGGTCGTCAAGATCCCCCATAATTCTTGATACACCCCATCCTTCTTCTTACTGCGCAGGACAGGTTTATTTTCCAGTTGATATTGCTTCAGCTCACCATAACCCCTCTCTATCTCCCATCGCTGCCAATACACCTTGAGCAAATCGTTCACTGGATAAGTGTCTGGACATAGACATGACGTGATAAACCCTTTGATATCACCTTTGGGTGATGGAATAAGGATAAGGCGGGCTTGCCAGCTCTCGCCCAGATAAGGCGCTTGTTGTTTAGCTTGGGGGGATACCGGCATCTCAACCAGATGGTCATACTCTGAGAATGACTCGATAATGCTATAGCGGGTCTTAGACTTTATCGGGGTTAACCAATGGGTGTTTACACCGCTTCCTTGCCAGCTGATGAGCAATTCGGCAGACATAAACCCACGGTCAAACAACGTGAGCGAATGCTCGGGAGCTGAGCCAACCAATTGCTGTGCGTAGTGAATTTCACTGTGGGTAACAGGCCCGAAAGCCGCATCAGAAAGTAAGTGGCTACGAGTAGACATTAAGGTGACCGCCAGCACAGAGGGAAAAGAAGCCGTGCTTTGTGCAAAGCCAAAGTGATGGTTTTCTTCAGTGTTATGCGTCTTAAAATACGTCCCATCAACACTGAGCAATTTCAATCCCGCTATCTCATCAAATTCACACTGTGTTTCCCACTGTGCAGCGGTTGTTTTGAACAGATAACGCATGGGCTCTGAACCCAACTTTTCTTTGGCTTTGATGATGCTACTAGTCGCCAGTGGCGGGAGCTCCCCCTTGGCATCGGGAAAGGCCAGTGAGAGCGTATCACAGACTTGCTGAATCGAGCGGTTACGCATCAAACCAATGCCTAGAACCAACCAAACAGCTTGCTCTGCAGGGAAACGACGGGTTCGAAGTGATGCCCTGCCAGTTTGTTGCACAGCCTCAGCCACCCAATCCATGGGAACATGTTTGGCGAATACATCAATATCCTGT
>NZ_AKZL01000190.1:0-1380 GCF_000282755.1 Shewanella sp. POL2 | reverse complement strand
ATGGATAATGGAATGGACCCATCCACTTTAAATCGGCCTCGCAATGGGCCACGATGTAGTCGCTAAAACTCATCAGAAAGAGGACGGGTCCACCTATGAAGATTACTACAATCGGTTTAGATATCGCAAAGTCTGTTTTTCATGCTGTTGGCGTCGATAAAGCAGGCAAGTTAATTAAAAAGAAAATGCTTAGACGCAAAGACTTGCTGCCCTTTGTCGCTCAAATTGAGCCTTGTCTGATTGTGATGGAAGCCTGTAGTGGCGCAAATTACTGGACCAGAGAATTTGAGCTGTTGGGCCACAGCGTCAAGTTAATTGCTCCTCAATTTGTCGTGCCTTTTCGGCAAGGTAACAAAAATGACTACAATGATGCTTTAGCCATCGCGGAGGCTGCGCAGCGACCCAACATGCGGTTTGTAAAACCCAAAAGCGTCGAGCAGCAAGATGTGCAACTGCTCCACCGAATGCGCGAACGATTAACTAAGCAATCAACAGCCTTAATCAACCAAGTGCGAGGTATGTTAGCTGAATACGGCATCGTGATAGCCAAAAGTAAATCGGCTTTTAAAGTACAGTTTCCTGAGATTTTGACTAACGAAACCAATGCGCTGACTACCAAAGGTCGAACAATTTTTTATCAGTTATATGAAGAGTTTACAGATATAGAAAGACGGCTTAAGGATTGTGATACCCAAGTACTCACTGAAACGAAAAACAATGTGATTTGCCAGCGTTTAGAGACTATCCCAGGTATTGGTCCCGTCACCGCTACGGCCTTTTATGCGGCTGCTGGAGAGGGTAAAGACTTCAGTAATGGTAGACACTTTTCAGCTTGGTGTGGCTTGGTTCCCAAGCAACACAGCAGCGGAGGTAAAGATAACCTCCTTGGGATAAGCAAGCGGGGAAATGCGTATTTACGTACCCTGTTTATTCACGGCGCCAGAGCGGTGTTGCAGCACAGTTGTCATAAACAGGATAAATTTAGCTGCTGGGCAATACAGTTAGCAGAGCGCCGAGGTTTTAATCGAGCCTGTGTGGCCGTCGCCAATAAACTCGCGAGAATGGCATGGGTTATCGCGGCGCGTGAGGAAGAGTATCGGCTTCCAGTATAGTACTGAATAGATTCAATAAACGTGAATAATTAACCAACCAGCAAGTTGCTAAGACACTTGATTTGATGATGAGACAGTCAGACTGATCTACTAAAAACCTTAGTCGGGCATAGGCTCATTACGAAGCCGCAGGGATGATAAGGACTGTAGAAGCAGATATCCATCAGGGCCAGAGGGATCCCTCAATAACAGGCCGGATATATGGGTGCAATGAACTCTTCTCAAAATCGTTATCGAATGTCTTGCAAACCGGATGGGTCCATATATG
>NZ_AKZL01000189.1:0-1467 GCF_000282755.1 Shewanella sp. POL2 | reverse complement strand
GTGATAGCTTGACTATAGGCCGAGTGGTGAGCACCACCGGCGTGGATCCAAGCTGCGGCGGCAACGGCTAAATTCGGACGAGGCTCCCACAGCGCAGACGCGACTGGTAAGTTAGGCAGATCCTGTGGTGGCGTCACTGTATCTAATTCATTGAGAATGATACGGAAACGGTTGCCTAAATCGATAGTCGATACGTTGATTGCTGGGCCCGCTTTACCAGTGAATAACAGACGTGGCACGTCACAACGCACACCAATGGTATGGCGGTGAACTTCTAAACGCGGTTTTGCCGCGGCAATCGATGGGCAGACTTCTAACATGTGGGCGCCAAGAACTTGGTCAGTCGCCCCAAAGTTATAGGTGTAGTCTTCCATAAAGGAAGTACCACCGGCACGGCCTTGACCCATCACCTTCATAATGCGCACCATGGCAGCCGTTTTCCAGTCACCTTCGCCGCCGTAACCGAAACCGTTCGCCATCAGACGTTGGGTAGCGAGTCCCGGTAAGCCTGTCATGCCGGTGAGGTTTTCGAAGCAGTTGGTAAAGGCACCAAATCCACCTTGGGTTAAGAATTGGGTTAAGCCGAGTTCAATCTTGGCTTCTTTTCTTAAACGGTCTAATTGGTATTCATCACCAAAAAGTTCGTTACCCACTTGGTATTCGCTGGCGTAACGATCGAGCTGTGCGGTTACATCGCCTTCGGCAATGGCTGCAATCGCCTCATTAAGTTCACCTAAGCTATAGGCGTGCACTTCGTAACCGAATTGAATTTGTGCGGCAACTTTGTCGCCTTCGGTCACGGCCACTTGACGCATGTTGTCGCCAAAGCGGGCGATACGCAGGTTTTGGCTCTCGTGCCAACCCGCTGCTGCGCGGCACCAATCATCGATTTGTGCCTGTACATCGCTCGATTGCCAGTGACCCACAACCACTTTGCGCTCTTTACGCATACGTGTGCCGATAAAACCAAATTCGCGGCAACCGTGGGCACTTTGGTGGGTGTTCATGTAGTTCATATTGATTTCGCTCCAAGGGAGCTCGGCATTGAACTGGGTATGTAAATGCATGAATGGCTTGCTTAATTCATTCAGGCCAGCAATCCACATCTTGGCGGGAGAGAAAGTGTGCATCCACAGAATGACGCCAACACAGTTTTCATCGCTGTTGGCCGCTTGGCATACGGCATGAATTTCCCGTGGGGATTTTACGGTTGGCTTGTACACCACTTCCATCGAAATGGCGGAAGATTCATTAAAGCCATGAACAATTTGCTCACTGTTTTTAGCAACTTGCTCTAATACTTTCGGGCCGTATAAATCCTGCGAACCCGTGATAAACCACACTTGTTTTTGTTTGAAGGCTTTCATATTACTCTCTCTAGTTTGAAATGAGACCGGACTGGCATTTACTTGCTTTGGCCGTAATAAGCGTCTTTTCCATGCTTACGCAAATAGTGCTTATCAATAA
>NZ_AKZL01000188.1:0-1517 GCF_000282755.1 Shewanella sp. POL2 | reverse complement strand
GCCGCTTGCCAGAGTGGTAGCTCCCTGCGGGGATAATGAAGTGCAGATGTGGATGGTAGTCTCTACGCCGACTGTGAGTATGCAATACCCCCGTGAAGCCGATGTCACCACTGAGCTTAGGGGAGCGTGCTGCAAAGTCTTTGAGTACACTCGCTGCCACGGTAAACATGGCGTGATAGAACGGCTCGGGTTGCGATTTTGCTATGGCTCTTAATTCAAACGGCAAGGTAAAGGTCACCATAAAATAATTCACCGGTAATAACTTAGCTTGTTGTTTACTCAACCAGTCACATGTGGTGCCATGTTGACACTGTGGGCAACTGCGATGACCACAAGAGAGCGGAAACTCAAGCTGTTGCTCGCAGGTTTGACAATCCCAGCAACTCACCCTCGCCGTGTTGCAACGACAGCTGAGTATGGCATGGATAGCATCCTGTATCTCTGGGGTGATTTGATGGGCATAACGCTGCCGAAAATCCGCCAGATGTTGGCGTAAAATATCGATAAACTGGCTCATAACCCACACTCCCACCTCAAGGCTAAGCCGTTGGTCAGTTGGTTAATCGCCTCACAGGTATTTTTGCGGGTGATATCAGTGAGCCGCGTGTAACGGGCGGTGGTATTCAGGCTATGGTGGCCGAGCAGTGTTTGCACCGAGCGCAAATCGAGTCCTTGTTCCAGCAAATGGGTGGCATAACTGTGACGTAGACTGTGCGGACTGATGGCTTTATGAATATTGCACTCGGAAATGACTTGCTTCATGGCTTTTTGGAGCCCGCCTCTGTCCATGAGTGAGTCAGGTTGATTATCTTTACCCGGAAATAGCCAACGAGGATGACGGTGGGTGCGCCAATAGAACCTTAACGCTAACAAGGTGCGTTGAGGTAACGGCACCAGTCTATCCTTGCCCCCTTTAGCATCACGGATATGCACCTGCATCAGTCCCGCATCAATATCCCCGACCTGTAATGAAATCGCTTCACCAAGGCGCAATCCCATGCTGTACAGGGTTAAGAAACAAACCTGATAACGCAGTTGACGCGTGAGGCTGATAACCATCGCGACCTCGCAGGGCGTCAGGATATCGGGCAGGTGTTTCACCTGTGGTGGCTTAACAATATGAAGCCACTGCCAAGATTTGTTGAGGACGTGAAAGTAGAAAAACTGCAAACCGTTGCGGTCGAGTTTGACGGTGCTCCAAGAATGTGAGGCAATCAAATCAGCAAAATAGCGCTTCAAATCATCGGTGGTCAAGGTGTCGGGGCAGCAGTCAAAATATGCCGCAATACGGCGTATAGCTCGGCTATAGGCATCAATGGTTGCAGGCCGCTTGCCTTGCAAGGTTAAGTTGGTAAGATGTTGTTCATAAAGTAAATCAAAGCGTTGTTGTTCGTGAATGTCCATGATGATACTCCTAGGATTGCGACCGAAGCAGGTCGCGTCTAGCAAGTATTTAGGATGAGGGGCAAAAGGATGGCTTTATCTTGTTCCTGCCGCAAAGCGGCTTCGTTCAACAA
>NZ_AKZL01000187.1:0-1529 GCF_000282755.1 Shewanella sp. POL2 | reverse complement strand
AGCCATATGCGCTCCTGTGCTGAAGCGACCTTTTACATTCAAAATTGTCCCAACACGCAAATGGATGGTGATGGCGATGGTATTCCCTGTGAAAGCCAATGGTGCAGCTCATCCATGTTGTAACGAGGTAAAACAAAAATGATAAATACGCTTTCGCATTGGATCGATAAGCTCAGCGGAGCACAAATAGCAGGACTAATAGTATTCGGCATTATCATACTGACGGTGGGTCTATTTTTCGTAGGCTCATTTATCGGCAGCAGTGCCGTAAAAAGGGGATTAATTCCGTGATACTCTGCCTGTAAAACCCCAAATTCGATAGGATTGTCCATGCCGACTGCCGTTATCCACACCCTTGAAACACCCGAGCAACTGGATGCCATACTAAAGCAATATCCAGCGGTATTACTGCTATTTGGTGCACCAAGCTGTGGCGTGTGCCAAGCGCTTAAACCACAAATCGCCGCTATGCTAGCCAAAGATTTTCCCAAAATGCAGCTAGTCTATATCGACTGTGAAGCTCACCTTGAGCTTGCCGCGAGATACCAGGTTTTTAGCCTGCCCGTGGTAGAAACAATATTTTATGGCAAAAGCTTTGCGCGCTTTTCGAAGGTGTTTTCCCTCGGCGATCTCAAAGGAGCGATTGCCCGCCCCTATAAATTACTGAATGCAGAATAACTGTCACCAAGTAATAAAGAATCATACTGAAAAGGCAGCTAACACATCGGTGTACAGCCTTTTCTAAAGCATTTATGCCCCCAAAACATCAAAACATGCAAAACATCAAAACATGGACACCCAACCTTAATAGCGAGGTAGCTAACCTCCGACTATGCTTTGGTTAAGCATTAAACATGGAGGTTTGTATGCCGCGCCCTCGCAGAACTCAGATAAGTCTTGAAGACACGCCCTATTACCATTGCTGTAGCCGCGTGGTGCGGCGGGCATTTTTATGTGGTGATGACAGTTACTCGGGTAAAAATTATGACCATCGTCGAGGTTGGGTAGAATCGCTAATGTTTGAACTTGAAGCTGTTTTTGCTATTGATATCGCAGCCTTTGCCGTGATGTCTAATCATCTGCATCTGGTGTTGCGAGTCGATATCGAGACGGCAAATCGTTGGACTGACCGCGAAGTGCTTGAGCAGTGGCATAAGTTGTTTAAAGGCGATGAGTTAACGCAAAAATTCGCTAAAGGTGAGTTAGTCGAAGCCCATCAGGTCAACCGATTAAAGCACTCAATCGCCCTTTATCGTAGTCGTTTGTGTGATATCTCATGGTTTATGCGCTGCCTTAACGAACCAATAGCAAGGCAAGCAAATCAAGAGGATAACTGTACAGGTCGTTTCTGGGAGGGGCGATTTAAATCGCAAGCCCTACTCGATGAAGCTGCGGTATTAGCCTGTATGACCTATGTTGATTTGAATCCGATTCGAGCGCAACTTGCTGATACACTAGAACAATCCGACCATACCAGTATCCAACTACGTATTCGGGCCGCATTAAAAGGTGAGCAGCCGAGTAATCTA
>NZ_AKZL01000186.1:0-1557 GCF_000282755.1 Shewanella sp. POL2 | reverse complement strand
GATCAGCCTAAAGCGTCATCCTCGAGAGCCTCAGGAACTGGTGATCTCCGGTCGTCAGGGCCATAAAAGCTAGGCAGCAGTCGTTATCTTTACAAGCCAATGGCGCAAGCCATTCTGCAACAGATGTAGCGCAGCCAGCAGCTGGGCTCGATTTACTCTGGGCGCGCAAACAGATTGCGGCGTTAGAGCTGAGTAAAAACGGCGCTAACGATGACAAGGTCAAAGAGCAGGTCACGGCGTTGTCGCTGAACTATCACTTAGTCAGCCCCTATACCAGCTTGGTCGCGGTGGATTTAACGCCCATCACCACTAATGCGATAAGCCGAGATGCAGTGGTGCGCCAGCATTTACCCTTGGGTTGGCAGCCTATGGGCGTTTTGCCACAAACATCGACCTCGAGCCGTTTTGACATGCTCTTAGGGGGCGGTGTGTTACTGCTTGCTTTGATGTTGTCGCTGTCGATTCGTCGCCAGCAGCGGCAGCAACGCGCGCTGTCATTAGCGCTGAATACTTGAGTCATGTCTATGAGTATGCGCATGACTCAACAGATACAAATAGGGTTGCTAGTGGGATTGGTATTACTCGGCATCACGTTGTTTGGAAAAGGATTCTATATGCAAGCGAAAGCACACTTTGCCCAATATTTGATTGAACAAGCCTGGGCTAAAACCTTAATTGATGGTCAGTCCCATAAACCTTGGTCATGGGCTGATACCTATCCCGTGGCTAAGCTCTCCATCGAGCAAGCTAAAAGACCGAATCACTTCGATGGTCCGGCATCCAACGACAGCTTATATGTGCTGGCGGGCGCATCTGGCCGTAACTTGGCCTTCGGGCCAGCCTTAGTGCTGTCGAGTGCACCCGCTGGCGCGCAAGGCAACACAGTGATTGCTGGGCATAGGGATACGCATTTTGCGATGTTAAATGGTATCAGCGTTGGACGCCGCTTGGCGCTGCAAACAGCGGCGGGTAGGGAGATTGTTTACCAAGTGGTGGCGACCGAAGTGGTGCACGAATCGCAAACTGAGTGGATGGCGCCAAGTGAGGATAATCGTTTAACGCTCATCACCTGCTATCCCTTCGATGCGCTGCAAGGTGGGGCGGAACTGCGTTTTGTGGTACAGGCTATCCCGGTCGAGCCAGAATCTGCAGCTCAATCCGAAGGGGCGACAGCCGATAGTATGTTGGAGCCCAAAGTGGCTTGAACATTCGATTTAATAGCTTGAGTTACTCGCTATTATGTATAGGTTGACTGGTAACTAAAAAATTGGCAAATCAATTAAGGCAGAGCTGATGGCTCTGCCTTAATGTCAGAATTAATTGTTTATCGGCATCACTCTATTACGGCCTAGCCGTTTTGCCTCGTAAAGTAACTTATCTGTATTTTCAATAAGTTGTATTACTGATTGTCTTTCTTGCCACTGAGATACACCAAAGGAGGCGGTGATATTGTCGATACGTTGATCTTTGCGTCGATCCTTGATGCTGAGTTTTTCAAGCCCACGGCGCATGGCTTCAGCCAGTTGCCTGGTAATGCGTAATTGGCACTTTGGCACT
>NZ_AKZL01000184.1:0-1657 GCF_000282755.1 Shewanella sp. POL2 | reverse complement strand
ATCTTTGGGATGAGGCACACAGTCGCTATCTTTCGCAGACTCGCGCCTATGAAAACAGCGAGTTATCCGAGGCTCAACTTGCGCAAGTTAATAGCCTGCGTGATGCACAAAGCTTGGCTGAGGCCGAACAAATCGCTGCGCAGTTAAAAGAGAGCTTAGCGCCCGCCTTAACCTGGTACAGCCTTGGCGCCATGGCGTTTGATGCCAAAGAGTACGATAAAGCCAGCGATTACTTTAAAAAAGTCATCGCCCTACCTGAGAGTGAGCGTGCGGGCCGCAGCCTGTGGGCGCTGTATAGCTTGTCTCGTATCGAGCTGATTAAGAGCAAAAGCGCCAACGATAATAGCCATTTTGTCCAAGCCAATGCTTACTTGCAGCAGCTACAAGCTGAGGTGACTCAA
The DNA here is from genome assembly GCF_000282755.1 of Shewanella sp. POL2. Lineage (NCBI taxonomy): Bacteria > Pseudomonadati > Pseudomonadota > Gammaproteobacteria > Alteromonadales > Shewanellaceae > Shewanella > Shewanella sp. POL2. Next base: position 1,256 of record NZ_AKZL01000184.1, on the reverse strand, counting down.
GGCGCCGCCGATCCGCTGCGCTTGAGCTTAGCCGGCCTTGGCGAACAGGCTTATATTCTGTTGCATCAAGGCCAAGCTCAAATTGAAGTCACACGCGGGGAATATGAACCGCCAAAAATTGATGTTGCCTTAAATCCCGCCACGCTGGATAAGATTATTGAGCTATATGCCACTCAATCGGCTGAGGGCGACAGCAGTGGCTATGATTCGTTATTGATGTTAAGTCGCACGCTAATGGCAAAAAATCTCTTAGAGTTAAAACCCTTATTGCAGCAGCCTAGCGTGCAGCAACTGCTTATAGCCTACTGGCAGAGCAGCGCCAATGACTTCGCCTTTGATGGACAGCTTACAGAAATGGGGCAACAGGTCGCTAAAACGCTGACCGTCTTCCCAACCGACGGCCTCATGCTGAGCCAAGGCGATAAGTTAGCCGCGATTTACTATCAGTTGGGCGACTATGCCAGTGCCGAGCGCCTCATTGCCCTCGCTAAACCCAGCGGACTCACTTGGTGGCTCACGGCCAAATTAATGATGCAAAAGGGTGATCAAGCCCAAGCCGCTAAGGCCTATGCCGAAGCGGTGCGCCATTTCCCAACGGATATGAACGCTGCTACCGCAACTACCAGCCAACAGGATGCCCAGCAACAGGCCATTGAAGCCGATGCAGAGCAAGCCACCTATTGCCGTATTCGCGCCGAGCAGGGCGTGCTATCCCTTGAACGGGGCGAATATGTCGATGCCCTAAACCAACTGTTCGCCAGTGGTGATGAGTATTGGCAGGATATCGCCTATGTGGCCGAGCGCGTGCTCACCACTGCCGAGCTTAAGCTGTTTATCGACGAGCATGTGCCGGTAATGAACTTCGAGTATCCCAAGGACAGCGATTGGTACGACAGTGTCGAGCCACTCAACAATCGCCTGCGTTACTTATTGGGTCGTCGCTTACTGCGTGAAAGCGCGATTGCCGAAGCGCCAGCTTATTTCAGTAATCCCACACTCAATGCCAATGTGCAGGAGTATGGCGAGGCACTGACCACAGCCAAGAGTAGCAAGGGCATTGAGAGCGCCCGCGCCTATTGGACTGCTGCCGAACTCGCGCGTCATCAAGGCATGGAAATCTTAGGCTTTGAATTAGCGCCGGATTATTCGATTTATGCTGGAATGTTCGACCTAAGAGATTGGTATGCAGCGGATAAGCTCAGCGATAAAGAGCAGCAACGCATCAGCGCCAGCCAAGCGATTCCCGATAAACGTTT
>NZ_AKZL01000183.1:0-1726 GCF_000282755.1 Shewanella sp. POL2 | reverse complement strand
ATCCGACATTCCGCACCTAATTTAGGAATAAATTTGCCGATAGCGTTCACCCAATACCTCCAAAATGATCTGCTGGTCTCCTGTTAGCTCCGTTACTTGTGGCGGAGCGTCTCCCTGTCGATATTCATGGATGCCACCAAAGCGCAAAAAGATCCAACGGGCCGTCGGCTGCTGGGTCGGTTTCTTTTTCATATCCGCCACGCTGCGGTTTTGCTCCATTAATCCCTGCCGGATACGGTGCTCCAACGCGGCATAAATCATCAGGCTACAGGTCATCACCATCAGCAGCGCTTCAATCCGCTCCGGTTTTTTCAGGTACAGTGAGGAGGTTAAAAACTCCGGGCTCTTGAGAAAACGAAAGCCTCGTTCGACATTCTGCTGCGCTTTATAGGTGGCGAGTAGTTCGGCCATGGTCAGCGTATCGCTGTGGTCATTGGTCGCCAGGATGAACACACCGGTCTGGTTGCGAGCCTCTTCAACGCAAGCCAGGCTAGTTGCCGCCAACCCACGGATTTGAAACTGATGGCCAATTGGCTCTTCGCCACGCTTGGGTCTGCCACGCCCTGCATAAACGGGTTCACTCACCACCTCGGCATCCAGTTGCAGCAGCATCAAGCTGGCGGTAAAACGACTCAACTCAGCTTGGGCATCCGCCTCACAAGCAAAGCGTCGGGCACACAATTTGGCGAAGGCTTTGAGCTCGCGAGTACTGTCTTTGAGCAGGTTTTTGGCCAATGTCTGCTGCTCGCGATGGCTGGCCTGTTCGCTGCGCACCAGCAACCAGCGCTGCGCGACGCCGGCATAATTGGCACCTTGCCAACGGCCATGATAGCCATTGCCCAAGGCAGTCAGAGGTTGCGCGCCGATTGTTGCTACGGCCTGCTTGGCCTCGTTCAACGTGACAGGTACCCGGGTGACAAACAGTTGCTGCTGTTGCGCCAGCAGTTGCAAAGTATCGGCGCAGTACAGTGCGGCATCGCCGACCAGATAACGACTCTCCTGCGCAGCCTTGAGACTGCTCAAATGGCGACGAACGGTCTGGGCAAAGGCTTTGGTGTCATTACTATTGCCGCTCAGGGCCTGCATATAGACAGGTAGCCCGGCCTGATTTTCACAGATGAGCTCAAGGATCACCTGGTTCAGCTCTGGCCGGTGATCGCGACTATAACCACGCACCAGTTGCAGCTTACCGAGCGGTTCCCCATCGTTGCAGTCATAGGCGCCATCGACGTGGAAGCTGGTGATATCGAGGTGCACTGCGGTGCTTTTGAGCCCCAGCCGCTCGACAACTTGCGCCGCCATCACCTGATACAAGGCGCTGACATCGGCCTCGAAGAGGGCATCGAGACAGCGACCGAGCACATCATCGTTGAGGTCATCAGCACAGATCCCGGGGCCAATCAGGCGCTCCACCGGCTTGTTAGCGAAGAATTGCGGGAACATGTGCAGGGTGCAGCTGTTAAAGCCGAGACCGTTCACTATCATGGCGACCAAGGCTTCACCATGCGAGACCTTAAAAGGCGGCGTTTTGGGGAGTACGGCATCGATCATGCGGGCAATCCCCAGTTCTTGGCAGAGTGCGGCGACCAAGCCAAGGTGATCGAGGTTACGGATAGAGATAGCGGGAGCGGCCATGATGAATTACCTGCAAAAGAGAGTAATAGATCAGAATGACCGATCGCTGTCAAGCACTGAAAATTGCAAAATTTAGGTGCGGAATGACGGG
>NZ_AKZL01000182.1:0-1833 GCF_000282755.1 Shewanella sp. POL2 | reverse complement strand
GCCACACAATCGACAAAATGCACTTTAGGCGCGGCATTTCTTTGCAGTAACAGCATGCCGAGTAAACCATGATCGCAGCAGCAGTCCCAAATATGATCGTATCCTTGCTCTACCATCTGATTGATCTGCTGTAATCGCTGACTGATTTTCACCGCTGACGCCTCAAAAATCGCGCCCATACATGCTTGAGCGCCATAAAGCCGCGCATTCTACCCGAGTCAGCGGTTAAAACCCATCTCTTTAGGTTTGACTATTAGGCTGCCAGCCTCTAGGCCGCACCGGTGAATACGTATGCAACCCATTGCGAGCAAAAAGCCATCACCACTAGTATGCATTGACCCATATTCACTATAAAAACAAGGATCAGGGAATGTTCAGCAATCTTCTTACCCACGCACGCCACATCAACTCGCCAACGCGAAATCGACACAATTTATTCACGCCCAGCTTGCTAGCACTCAGCATTGGCAGCCTGTTGAGTACAGGTGCCACGGCGCAGACCCTCAACCTGAGCTCCCCCGATAAGCAAATCGTCTTGAGTCTGAGTGATGATACGGGCCGCCCCGAATATCAAATCCATTTTCATGGCAAAACCGTTATCGAACCGAGCCGATTAGGGTTAGTCTTTGCCTCACTGGGCGAATTAGGCCAAGGTCTTCGCATTAAATCGAGCCACACCGCCAGTGCCAATGAAAAATGGCAGCAACCTTGGGGTGAGCAGGAATGGATTAAAGATCAACACAATCAACTGAGCGTGGTATTAACCGACGGTAAAATCGACTTAAACCTCGAGTTTAAAGCCTTTGACGATGGCATCGGCTTTCGTTATCACTTAGCCGCACAAAATGCCCTGCCAGCCAATACGCCGCTTGCCATTACCGATGAACTCACCGAATTTAATATTGGCCAGAGTGATAAGGCCACCGCCTGGTGGATCCCTTCTCGGGGATGGAACCGCTACGAATATCTGTATCGCACCAGCGCGCTCAATCAGGTCGACCGAGCCCACACTCCTTTTACCTTTAAACTGGTCGATGGCACCCATTTGAGTATTCACGAGGCGGCGTTAGTTGATTTTGCCTCAATGACACTCGATCAACAGCGCGATGGCAAGCTCAAGGCCGATCTCACCCCTTGGTCAGATGGCACTCGCGTTAAAACCCAAGCGGGCTTTTATACCCCATGGCGCACGATTCAAATCGCCGACAAGGCCACGGGGTTGCTTAATTCTCACCTAATCCTCAACCTGAATGAGCCCAATAAACTGGGGGATGTCTCTTGGGTTAAACCGGGTAAATATGTCGGCATTTGGTGGGGGATGCACCTCAATGAAAACACTTGGGGCTCGGGCCCAGCGCATGGCGCAACCACCAGCGAAACAGAGCGCTACATGGATTTCGCCGCCAAGTACCAGTTTGATGGTGTCTTGGTCGAAGGCTGGAACCAAGGTTGGGATGGCGATTGGTTCCATAATGGCGATCAATTCAGTTTTACTAAGGCCTATGATGATTTCGATTTACCCGCCATTACCGCCTACGGCGCGAAAAAAGGCGTGCGCCTGATTGGTCACCACGAGACCGCAGGCTCAGTCACCCACTACCGCAAGCAAATGAATGATGCCTTCGCCCTGTATGAAAAACATGGCGTGACCCAAGTCAAAACCGGTTATGTCGCTGACGGTGGACAAATCAAACGCATCGATGGAAACGGTATCACCCGTCACGAATGGCACGACGGTCAGTTTATGGTGGGCGAATATCTTCACAGCGTTACCGAAGCAGCCAAGCACCATATCAGCATTAATACCCACGAGCCGATTAAAGATACTGGGCT
>NZ_AKZL01000181.1:0-1870 GCF_000282755.1 Shewanella sp. POL2 | reverse complement strand
CGCGGCGCGCGGCTGTATTTTGCCATTGCTTAAGGCTGAAGTGGGTCAACTCGTCATCACTAACCGCACTCAAAGTAAGGCGCAGGCCTTAGTAGAGATTTTTAGCCAAGTACAACAAGGGCGTTACCGCGATACACTCCTGTCGATGCCGATGCCAGAGTTGTCGGGGGAGTTCGATTTAGTGATTAACTCGACCTCAGCGAGTCTAGCGGGAGAGCTACCGCCACTGCCACAGTCCATTATCGGCAGCAAGACGGCTTGCTACGATATGATGTATGGCGCAAAACCAACGGCATTTAATCAATGGGCTGTGCAACAGGGCGCTGCGCAAGTGATTGATGGACTGGGTATGCTTGTCGGTCAGGCGGCAAAGAGTTTTGCGCTCTGGCGTGGCGTCGAGCCAGATACCTCAGGAGTGCTTAAATTGCTCAGGGACAAACTACAGGCCGACGCGCAATAGAGGCTCAAGAGGAAGATAAAATGAATCAGAGTATTTTATTCCCCGATCTGCAACATTGGGATGAAACCCAAAAGCATATTTGCTTTATTGCCCAGCAGCAGGGAATGAATATTAAGTGTTATATCAGCGCACAGAAGTTGGCGCAGTTAAATGACTTTTCGCCCCAGCCTAATATCGATGAAGCGGCCGCCATGTTAGCGCTATTTGATGCAGTTAGATTCGATGCCGAGGAAATGGCAGAAGCCTTAATTGAAGCAGAAGAGTTTGATGAATTTGGCGCAGTGCACTTAGGCTAAGAGCAAAATGAACAAGATGGCAGCTTAAACACTGCCATCACGATTTAATAGAAACACTACTCTGGCTTAGGTTCTGCCAAGTATTCGTTTTTCAAGCGTACATAGTTATCTGCGGATTCGGGTAAAAACTTCAATTCCGCTTCGGTTAACGGTCGCGCCTGTTTCGCAGGGCTGCCGACATATAAGTAGCCGCTCTGCAGCACTTTACCTGGTGGTACTAACGAACCCGCACCTAAAATCACATCATCTTCTAATATGGCACCGTCGAGGATAATGGCCCCCATTCCTACTAAAACACGATTGCCCACCTTGCAGCCATGCAGCATCGCCTTATGCCCAATCGTCACATCATCACCAATGATCAGTGGATGGCCTTCAGGACGAGAAGCGGATTTGCGGGTCACGTGCAATATGCTGCCATCCTGTACATTGGAGCGTTTACCAATTCGAATATGATTGACATCACCACGAGCGGCCACCATAGGCCAAATGCTGGCATCTGTATCTAAAGCGATATCGCCAACGAGTACCGAAGCAGAGTCTACATACACATTATCGCCGAGTTGTGGATGAATTCCTTGGTAAGTTCTGAGTGGTCCAGACATAAAAAAGTCCCTAATTGAGTGGTTTTTAGCATTATAAAGGTTAAAAACTGACAGGTCAGGTCAAATATCCAACGAACAGCGTAAAAAAGCTAATTATCTTTAAATTAGGGGTTGCACAAAAAGTTTCGCAGCCTATAATGCGCATCCACTGACACGGCAGACAGCGAAAGCTAACGCGGTTACAGTGCGAATCGAATGCAAATTGTGCAGTTGATTCGAAAGCCTCAAGAAGTTTGCAAAAACGCCTTGACGCGACAAGGGAAATGCGTAAAATACGCAGCCCTGACCCAGTGAGCGGTAACGCAAGCGATGAAGTCAAACGCTCTTTAACAATCTAAACAAGAAATCTGTGTGGACACTCACAGGTGTTGAGTTAATCGAAATTACTCTGCCGTTTGGCGAGTAATCAAAGAATTAAATCAATGAATGAGTGTTCATAGCAATATGTACAACGACTTATTAAGTTAAGTCGATTCAGAATTCATTGAGCCGCTGAAGTCGCAAGACGG
>NZ_AKZL01000180.1:0-2045 GCF_000282755.1 Shewanella sp. POL2 | reverse complement strand
AACGGCCATGACGATGGCGCTGTGATTGCTGGTGTGGACAGTGGCGCCGTCACTGAAGACGCTAACCTGACGGCAGGCCAGCTCGAAACCCATGGACAACTGATAATCAGCGCCCCAGATGCGGGCCAGGACCATTTCACCGCACAAACCAATGTGGCGGGCAGTTACGGCACGTTCAGCCTCGACGCCGACGGTCAGTGGCGCTACAGCGCCGATAACAGCCAAAGTGCCATTCAACAGCTCAAGACGGGCGAAACCCTCACCGACAGCTTCACCGTTACCAGCGCCGATGGCACTAACCATGCCGTCACAGTGACCCTCACTGGCAGCAACGATGCACCAGTGCTCACGGCGCAAAGCCAATCGGTCAGCGAAGATGGCGCCAAACTCACCGGGCAGATGGTGGTCACGGATGTGGATACCGGTGACACACTCTCCTTCAGTCTCGCCAATGGGGTCGATGGCTTCACGCTCAACACCGATGGCAGCTACAGCTTCGACCCAGCCAGTGCGGCTTACCAACATCTAGCCCAAGGCCAGACTGAGACGCTCACTATCCCCATCACAGTTACCGACAGCACTGGCGCAACTAGCACTGCGAATTTGACGATTACGCTCACTGGCACCAACGATGGTGCCACCATCAGCGGCGTCGACACAGGCCGAGTGATTGAAGATCAGAACGTCGATGCCCAAGGTCTTCTGCATGCTTCGGGGCAATTACAGATCCAGGATGCCGATGCAGGCCAGTCCAACTTTGTCGCGCAAAGTGGCGTGGCTACCCAGTATGGCCATTTCAGCATCGATGCCCAAGGTGTCTGGAGCTACACAGTGGACAACAACAAGCCTGAGGTGCAGGCGCTCAAACCGGGCGGCACGCCGGGCGAGACCGGCAATATGGCCCAGGCGCTAGGGCAAGCTTTAGTGCAATCCACTATGGAGGGCTTTCATGCAGTGGGCGAGGCGCTGACACAAGGGCAATCTGGCGCCCTAGCCGGCGTGCTGGACCTGACGGTGCAGGGTGCAGCCATTGTACTCAGTGGCCCATCGGGCACAACGCCTGTGGTCTATGCGATGGACGCCCAAGGCCGTAGCACGCTCGGGGTGGACGAGCTGCTGAGCTGGCTACATCAGGGCGCAGGCTATGAGATACACCTGCAAGGCTCGCAGAGCGATGTGCAATTTTTCGTCCACGATCGCGGCGATGAGAGTGTGCTGCATGGCCTACCGCTCTCCGGCTCGGCCATGCTCACCACACCGGAGAGCGCCGCGGCGCACCTGGCTCTGACATGGCATACTCCGCCAGTACCGAGTGAACTCAGCGAGGTGGTCAGCGTCACCAGTATCGACGGCACAACCCATCAGATCACCCTTAGCATCCAGGGCACGGCCGAAGATGCCGTCATTACTGGCACCGACAGCGGCAGGGTCACCGAGGATCAAAACCTTAATGCCGCCCACCAGCTGGAGGCTAGCGGCCAGTTGCAGGTCACAGATACAGATCCTGGTCAGGCGGTCTTCCAACCCATTAAGGATCTTGCAGGACATTACGGCAACCTGACCATGGACAAAGATGGAGCCTGGGTTTACCACGCCGACAACAATAGTGCAGCCGTGCAGGCGCTGGTTAAGGGGCAAACCGTCAGTGACAGCTTTGTTGTGCACAGTTTCGATGGTACGGCGCATACCATCAACGTCACTCTTGAAGGGGTAGATGAAACCTACCTCGATGTGATGGCCCATGTGACAAACTCACTATTCAACCAGTGGAATCCCTGGTCCGCAATAGGAAGCGCTATTGCATCGGGCAATATCGCTAACTTGAATGATATTGAGTTGTCTTTTGGTGGTGGAACCCCCACGGTGATTGACGCGAATGGCCATGTATTGGAGAGCTTCACTAATAAAGATTACTTCGGTACACATATACCACTGGGACATCTAGTCGAATTACTCAAGAACCATCACGGTGCCCAACTGATTCTCGAAGGTGCTGTGGGTACCAGCAGTTCGTTCTACGTGAACAACACTGGTAACCCGCTGCA
>NZ_AKZL01000179.1:0-2052 GCF_000282755.1 Shewanella sp. POL2 | reverse complement strand
CGCGCCATCGTTGGTGCCTGCGACGGCGATAGTCAGGGTCTGAGTCGCTGTTGCACCGTGCTCATCGGTAACGGTAATGGTAAAGGTCTCGCTGCCAGATTGTCCACCCGCCAGCCCTTGGGTCGCTGCGCGATGGTTATCGATCGTGTAGGTCCATTGACCGCTGTCCGCGTCGATGGCCACACTGCCGTAGGTGCCAACGGTATTAGCAATCGACCATGCGAGGTGCGAACCTGCATCAACATCTGAGGCTGTCAGTGTGCCGCTAGTGGTCGTTGTCGCTGAATCTTCGGTGATAGAACCAGAGGTACCGGTTACCGCCGAAATAACGGGTGCATCGTTAGTGCCATTGAAGGTAATCAAAGCTGTTTGATGCACAGTTTGCGTTGCGCTACCGACCGTCTCGCTGATGTCGTACTTAAGGTAGATGGTGTGCGTCGCGCCGGCGGCCAGACGATCATAGTCTGGGTGGGTTGGGTCGATCTGGAGGGAGTGGCTATCCTGACTGAAGATAAAACCGCCCGGAACAGTGCTGGAGAAATGCTTGCCGTCGGTGGAATACATGAGGTTTTGTACCGTCATGCCGTCGGCACCGTCCAGCAGGTCGAGTGTGGCGATAGTACCGCCTTCCGTGACCGCCTTGCTAAGACTACCTTCGTCGATGATCTCGGTTGTGGTGTGCAGGGTAGTGCCATAGCGGTCGGTGGTAGTGACGTCCACCGCCCATTCGTGGTTGCCGACCTTATCTATCTGGGAGTGCGGCACTGTGACTGTCCACAGACCGCCGGTAACGGTAGTGGTGAGGTCGAAGGTATTAGCTGGGTTGAGCTTATCGACGAGGTGCACAGTAACAGTGCTGCCATCGTGAACGCGAACGGCCGAGCCGTGGGCGGTGATATCGCCAGTGGTAACCTCGTAAGCATTACCGCTCCAATGCCCACTTTGGCCCGGGTGATTGGCGCCGTGAACGTGGTGGATGCCTCCAGCAGTAGTCTGCACCGCCAGAGAGTTGTCGATACTGTTTATAGCTAATACGCCGTGTGCTTCGATGGTGAGAGTGCTCTGAGCATTACTTGTTGTCGTGCCGTCAGAGACGGTAATCGTGACTGGTACCTTGTCCCCTGTAACGCCAGTAATCGGTGTAAATACCCAGTTGTCGCCGTGGCGGCTAAACGTACCGTACTGGGCGTCAATGCTGACGCTGCTGATCGAAAGCGTGGTGTCGTGGTCAACGTCGCTGGCGTGAACCAGAGCCAGCAACTGAGTCTGGGTGTAGGTCTGGCTGCATGCATCGCCAATCGATCCCATATCTGTGCCCGCTGTGACCGTCGGCGCATCGTTCGTGCCAGTCAGGGTGACGGTGACTGTGTGGGTCGTGCCGCCCACCGACTGGACTGTGAGGCTGTCGGTGAGGGTTTCGCCCGCCTTGAGTTGTTGAACCGCGCTCTGACTGTTGTCGGCGCTGTAGTGCCACTGGCCGTCGGCGTCGAGGCTGAACGTGCCATAACTGCCCGCCACATGGGGTTGTGCGGTGAAATGGTCCTGACCCACATCCGGGTCGCTGATTGTCAGTTGTCCAGACGTGGTGATTTTTCCAGTAGTCACGTTACTGTCTTCAGTGACTGCGCCGCTATCGACACCTGCAATCACAGCGCCGTCATCATGACCGTTGATGGTGACAGTGATGGTGTGTGTCGTGCCGTCCACCGACTGCACGGTCAGGCTGTCTGTCAGCGTGGCGTTCTGGCCAAGGGCCTGAACCGCACTGTTATTGTTGTCCAGCGTGTAGGTCCAGTGACCATCGGCTGCCAGCGTGAAGCTGCCGTAGTTGCCCGCGGTGTTCGCTTGTGCCGTGAAGGCTGACTCTTGGTCATCGATATCGGTGACCGTGAGTTGGCCTTGGGTCGTGAGCTGGGTGTCTTCGGTGACCGCACTAGCATCTGTGCCACTAATGATTGCGCCATCGTTGCTGCCTGTGAGCGTAATCGTCAAATTCGCAGTGCTAGTTGCGCCAGCGTTGTCGGTGACTGTGATGGGGATAGAGAGCGTCTC
>NZ_AKZL01000178.1:0-2165 GCF_000282755.1 Shewanella sp. POL2 | reverse complement strand
TCATAGTGCGTTCAATCTCGCCATTAGATAGCGCCGCACTTGCAGCTACTGCACTTGCGAGTACTGCATTTTGTGTCGCATGGCTAACTGAGGCTGCAGCAGTTACGGCTGTCGATACTACAGGAGTCGCTTGGCTAAAGAGCGCCACGATTTCCCCTAGGGTGCGACACTCGGCTAAATCCTCTGGGCTGAGTTCTGGCAGGTTCGGCAGTTGATCTTGTACCGTGCCTAGAATTTCTACGCGCTTAATGGAGTCGATACCAAGGTCGGCTTCCATATCCATGCTCAGTTCCAGCATTTCCACGGGATAGCCTGTTTTGTCGGCCACTACCGCCATCATAGTGCGCTCAATTTCATCATTAGAAACCGCCGTGCTTGCAGCTACTGCAGTTTGTGTCGCATGGCTAACTGTGGCTGCAGCTGTTACAGGAGTCGCTTGGCTAAATAGCGCGACAATTTCCCCTAGGGTGCGACACTCGGCTAAATCTTCAGGGCTCAGTTCTGGCAGGTTAGGTAATTCGTCCTGTACCGTGCCTAGAATTTCCACGCGCTTAATAGAGTCGATACCAAGATCTGCCTCCATATCCATGCCAAGTTCTAACATTTCAACGGGATAACCCGTTTTATCGGCGACCACTGCCAGCATGGCGGTCTCGATTTGCTGCACGGCTGACTTATCGGAAAGCACGTTAGTTGCTGTCGCCACAGTTTGCACTTGTGGTTGTGTTACTTGAGGTTGCTGAGCTTGGGGTTGCTGAACTTGGGGCTCACTCACAGGCGCAACAGTCGCTTTTGGCTCTGCGGCTAACGCTTGAACCACAGGTGCCTGTGCTGGAACGACTGGCGTTGCCGCTGTAACTGCCACTGGTGCCGCTTGAATGGGGACTTGAACCTGAGGCGCTGGCGTTTGGCCGAGTAGAGCTAATGCCGCTTGGCTGCTGCTGGTCTGCAATTGCATAAATTCAGCATGGCTCTTTAGGGTTTGTGCCTGATGCTGGTGGAACAGCTCCATCGAGCGTTGCAGACTCTCTGGAATGGCGATGCCAAGGCTTGCCATTTTGGCTTGTTCTGCCATCAGAGCACTGACGGTATCGCCGTATTGCTGCGGGATCGCTAAAAATTGTTGATGTAATTGCGCGGCCTGGGTTTGGGCGGCAAAAAAGGCGCTCAGGGCATCTTGAGTCGCCTGTCCAGCGGTAAAGTTGGTTGGCTGTGCAGGCGTTTGCTGTTGAATAGTATTGCTATTTTGTGCCACTGGCTTTTCCACTTCGACAACCTTCTCTAGAATTTTTTCGACAATCACTGGTTTTTCAACGACTTTCTCAACCACTTTCTCAACGAGGCGATCCACATACTGCACTTGGCTGGTAATTTTGCCCGATTGCAGTGAATAGACCATTTTGTTGCGGGTCGCTGGGCTGATGTAGTTGGTCGCGTTGAGCTTGATATTCATGGCCGAAGGCGTTGCGGGCGCAATCAGCTCGGCTTGATAAGGGTCGATTTCCCCCAGTGTTACCCCCGCAACCGCCAGTTGCACTGCAGCGCTGCGCAGTTGGCTGTCGGAGTCGGCTTTAGGATTCGGGTTAATGCTGATAAGGCACAGCTCGTTTAACTGCGCGGCTAAGGTATTTTCTGTCAACTTTTGCAGAATGTTTTTCGGGCCAAACTCGACAAACACCCGTGCACCAGCGGCATACATGGCTTCTAGTTGCTCGCTAAAGTGCACCGATTGCAGCATATGATCTTTAAAGGCGGTTTTGATGGCGTTGGCTTCAGTAGGGTGTAGCTCTCCTGTGCCATTGGCATACAGGGCAATCTTTGGCGTGTTGAACTGAGCCTTATCGATGGCTTCGCTAAAGGGCTTTTGCGCATGGGCAACCAATGGCGTGTGGAAGGCGCCGGAAACTGGCAGGGCAATTGCCTTAAAGCCTAACTCACCAATGGCCTTAGCGGCCTGTTGTGTCGCTGTGGTAGCGCCTGCAATCACCAGCTGAGTCGGTGAGTTGTAGTTGGCAATCTTGACGTCGTCAAACTGCGCCAGGCAATCGTTGATAGCCTCAATATCCTGTTTTTGCTTAAGAATAACGGCATACATGACGCCAGCATCACGACTGGCGTCGGCATCCTGACGGTGACTGCGCCATTGCCTGTCCACGTTCAAAGGC
>NZ_AKZL01000177.1:0-2315 GCF_000282755.1 Shewanella sp. POL2 | reverse complement strand
GCACAAAAAAGCCCTTCTGACACAGCGATTTATCACATGGTAGAAGGGCGTTGAATTAGCATCAATTAGCTGTCTTCTTGCCGAAGTCATAGCAAACTCCACACAGACAAAATCAGGATATTTTAAAGCCTAGTTGAAGGTGCTGAATAACACAAAAAATATGGCTGTCCCCGCTATTGCCGTTGGATAGTTCCCTTAACGGCATAAAATTTGGGGGAGACGATATTTAAGTGCTGAGTTATAGGTGAGCCATGGTATTCGCTCATCGACACGCAGCGAGTCCGTCCGTGGATGCTCGACCGCCCCGTCCATGGGGCGGACGGTCGTCTCGCAAACCACCATAGCTCACCTGCTTAGCATCGGCGTCGCATGTAGGTTTTAACAAAGAAATAAGCAACACAACTATAATTTTCGAATTTCGGATTAAAACTTCTATGTAGATAACGCTTGCCACACACGCGAGCAACGTGTTGCGAGTCGAGTGCCCAAAGGGCTTACGTTTGATGGCGTTTTTTAAATTGCATGACTTTACTCATGAGCTTTTTTAATTACCAACTGCTCACAACCTTTAAAGAAAATACCTTTATCAGCAAATTTTCTGCATAGACTTGGAGCAATGTCTGAAGCCATCGGACCTTCAATACCGCAAGAGCCACATAACAAATAAACAGTCCCCTCTATATTCCGAACACACCAACTAAATGGAATATGTCTCTTAGTACTGTCGTGCAGGATTTTTATGCCACACGCATCGCATTCATACTCGGTCAAGTTATTCACAGAACTTCCCCAATGCAATTTATCGCCCTGTTAAGGGGTTAGCAACGCAAAACTAAACGCAACGCATAGCAAAAATGCCACGCGTTGCGAATCACTCTTAAACAGTTTGTATAGCTAATTTCAGTTGACAATGCTCTAATACGAGCTTGCCTAAGACATCCCAAAAACGTGACAATACGTCGATAAAATCAGAAATGAAACCATCATGAATAATAAGGCGATTACCTGAAGTAAGAGATAATAACTTACTATTTTTGACAAAATTCTGAGCATGAGACTTATCGATTATGGAACCATTATGAACAATGAAGTTCCTCAGTTTGTTTACATTAGAAATAAACTCTTTCTCTTTTCCAATAGATTCAAAAGATAGGCTAACTACTTTTTTAAGATAAGAAAATGACCTAGTAATACCTCTATCTTTTAGGTCAGCAGCTTTAACACTAAATGCGAATACATCACCAAACTTTGTACAAAGAACATTCAGGTGGTGCTCTAATAAGTTAAAGATTGATATAAGCAATGATTCTCGATGAATACTGGGGAAGAGCTCAACCAATGTTGAGTCCCATTGATAAAAATCAATAATATCCTCATGAAACTTACTTTCAGAATGGCTTAACTTTGAAGATATTTCTGAGTCTAGTTCTTTAGATTTGGTACGCGATAACTCTTCAAGTTCGCAATTGAAGTGTTTAAAGTAAGTTAGCTCTTGTATTACTTGTTCGCAATAGAAAGGTAATCTACTTTTAAAAATTGTTAATGAATCCATTTCACCTTCTTACATCAATTGCCTTAGCTTAACGCCCGCTTAAGTGCTGAGCAACGCTACCACAATACTAAATTATTGTGCCGTAAACACAAAAGCTAAATCAAACCAAAATAGCCGAGCGTTGCGAATTAGCCTTGAAGCGTTTGTATGGCAACAGTAGTAGGAATTTTCGATTGAGATAACGAGCCGAAACACGAAAAGGGGCATAAAGCTTTTAGGCAGATGAACAGTTCGATGGTCGTTAAGATTGCCATTGTTGCGACAGTGACCTTCTAAAACATAGATGTTTTAGTCGAACCCCCATGGATACTTCTTGTGAAACAAATGGTCGGCGTGTCACTGGTGAAACAGTGGCAATGTGTATAACGCCGTATACTCTTCAGAAATCTTGCTTTGGGTAAAATGCTTTATGCCTGAATGGCATGTTTAATGGCAATGTATTCAGTGAATTATGCGATTCAGCGTTAAGTACCAGCGCCTTTCTTTGGTTATAAGAAAGGCGCTTTGTGTTTTTACTGTTTACGCTTTCTTCTGCGCCACGCGTAAGCGCCGAGTAGGGTGGCTATGATGGCAAAGCTAACGGCCACGGGCTTTTTCAGTTTGTGGTAAATCGCATTCCACTCGGCGATTTGGTTGGCTTTTTCCCGTTCGACGGCGCGGCCAAAGTCTGGGGTTTCACACTGCGTACCAAAATTCTCGGCCCAAGGCACACAGGGGCCGTTGGCGACGTATTTTTTATAGTAGCGTTGGGCGAGTTCATCAT
>NZ_AKZL01000176.1:0-2354 GCF_000282755.1 Shewanella sp. POL2 | reverse complement strand
TACGGGCAATGCAAGCTGGTTAGGCAGCAGAAAAAACCATGACAACATCACTAAATGCACTAAAAAAGCAAAACCAAAGACTTCTTTACCCGAAATATTGGCAAGATAGGACTTACGATAATGCCGCCATATCACACCGATAAGACCGGAACTGATAATTACGCCAACGCCAACCCACATGGCGACACCGCCAATACTGAGTCGGTACAGCGAAGTGATAACAACGGCAATCACCGTCGGTAAGCCACCAAAAAACAGGCCCGAAACACACAAGAGTACAGAGCGGGTATCGAAGATAATACCGGGTTCGTACATCCATGGGGTGCTCATAATCGCGACACCAATGCCACCGATAAATAAGCCAATCCCCAGCCGCCATAGTAAAAAATACTGCCGCTGATGCTTTTTAGGAATCGCATCGTACAAAAACACTAAGGCGAGCAGTAACGCTGCATTTTGTACTAAGGGTAAGAAAATGCTTTTATCCATGGATGTGGAAGCAACTCCAAAAATGAGGAAATGGTCTATCTTACGAAAACTCTCCCCCAAAAGTGTAGCAGAATTGCTTACAAATCATGATCTAATTACATGGGGTAATTCACAAAATGTTGTAAAGTTGTTTCTTGTAATCAAGGGCGATGCTATGCCAATCAAAGCGCCGCGCTTTCGCCTTGCGTTTTAATTGCGTCCAATCACGCGTATTAAATTTATCGAGTGCTTCAGCCAGCTTTGCCAGCATAGCCTCGCCCTGGCTTTTGATATCTTCGCCATAAAACACAAAACCATCGACATTGTCCTCGACCGTATCCCTTAATCCGCCCACGCCATGCACTAAACAAGGCTGACCGCTACGCATGGCGAGCATTTGGCTAATACCACAGGGCTCAAAAGAACTCGGCATGAGGAACAAATCACCCACTTGATAAAGACACTGGGAGAGCTCCTCATGGTATCCCTGCAGAAATACAAAATGGGCATACTTAGCCGCAAGGGTTTGAAAAAACAGCCCTATCTCTGGGTCGCCGCTGCCAAGCAGCACAAATAGCGCCTTGGGCTGCGTCAGCTGCAACTGTTGCAGTAATGTCTCTAATACCGATAAGCCAGATGGTAAAATATGGCGCAGGATCAATACTTTTTGATCGGTAAGCCGACCAACAGACGTCAACAGAAAGTTCGGGAACTCCCCCACAGAGGCTTGGCGCCACAGGGCTTGCAGCCGCGTAAAGGCAATCATATCGACGCCACTCACCTGACTGCGCCCGCCCTGCCACTGCACTAAAGCCGACTCAATGCAATTCAGTAGCGCCCTAAACTCAGTTAATCCCATACGTTCTAGGGAGGTTTGCGCTAAAGCCTCTGGGTATTCGCAACCGTTTAAAATGCCTAGCACTCGCCCCTGATCGGATTTGTGTTGTAAATCGGCCTCAAGCCCTTCTCCACCAAAAAAGCCCAACTCTGGACGAGAGGGAAGCAACACTTCCTTGGCGTAGGTGGGTGAGACTAAATGCACCTTGTCCGCCAGCCTAATCCCCATCCGCATCGGATTAATGCAATGGGGATATCGGGGGTCGATAATCTGGGCGCGTTGGCCCTCATCCAAATGGGCAAATAAGTGAGGAAACCAAGCCGCAAAGCTTGACGAATCATGGCTCAGCGGCCTAATGCCCTGCAGCGCAAGGTTATGAATCGAAAACACACATGCTATGCTTTTTAACGCTTGATACTCAGGCGCCAGCGCTCGCAGCATGGCTAAACATCCAGTGTGCCAGTCATGCAGATGTAAAAGCTCAGGCATAGGCACAAGCCCTGCCACTAAGGCCTTGGCTACGCTTGCACACAACAGCGCAAACTTAGTCGCATCATCGGCAAAGGGGCGATCACTTGTGCCTTGGCTATAAATCTGCCCGGGGCTCGATTGCCACAGCCCATGCTCGAGCAAGTAAATATTGGCGCCCTGCACCTTGGGGTGCGCCAGCCAATACAACTTAATCGGCTCCTGTCGCCCGGCAAAACTCACCTCAAACTCATGGATAAGTTTGGCGTCAAAGCCTGTTAAAAATCCGTAGCTGGGCATAATGACATCAGCTTGGATCTCAACCCCCGCCAGCGCTTGGGGCAAGTCACGGATCACATCCGCCATGCCGCCCACTTTCGCCCCTTTCAGCGCCCCATTTTCCGCCGCGACCATTAATATGCGTTTCACCTAACTTCATACTCCAACAGGGTTAATATTCAAGCTAATTAATGGGTTAGCCTTACTCGTAGCCCACCGGCAGCCCTAACATATCGCGGGTGACTAAGGTAATGCCTTTCTCGGACACCCTAAAGCCTTTTGCCCTGTCATGGTCGTGGTT
>NZ_AKZL01000175.1:0-2396 GCF_000282755.1 Shewanella sp. POL2 | reverse complement strand
ATGTCGTAAAACATAGTGGTATCCCCTAGGGGATTCGAACCCCTGTTACCGCCGTGAAAGGGCGGTGTCCTAGGCCTCTAGACGAAGGGGACACAAGGACATATTAATTTGAATTTCGTTAAAAACTCTCGCTTAATATCGGCGGTAAGTTTGGTGGAGCTAGACGGGATCGAACCGTCGACCTCTTGCATGCCATGCAAGCGCTCTCCCAGCTGAGCTATAGCCCCAAACTTATTAAACCACATTTAAGTGCACTACAAGCATTTGCTCGTCTGTGTCTCAACTGCGAGGCGCATTCTATGCAGCGCACCTAAATGTGTCAACTCGTTTTTTAGGAATTTATTCTATCTGCTACAAATTCAATCGCTTTGGATATTCTTTGCTCAGAGCGTGCCTTTCCTATTAAGAATAAGGTGATATCTAAGCCTGGAGACTGCCCTGCTCCGGTCACAGCGACACGTAATGGCATCCCCACTTTACCCATACCTACTTCTAATTCAGCAGCGGTGGCTTCAATCGCTTGGTGGATACCTTCAACGGTCCATTCCGGTAATGCCGCTAGCTTTTGTTGCACTAATTGTAATGGCTCAAGCGCCACACCACGTAAATGCTTTTTCGCCTGCTCGGCATCGAACTCTGCAAAATCCTCATAGAAGTAACGGCTAGATGCAGCTAACTCTTTTAACGTTTTGGCACGCTCAGCTAATGCTGTCACTACAGCTGATAAAGCTGGACCATTTGACGTATCAATCTTTTGATCGTCCATATGCCATTGTAAGTGGGAAGCCACATATTCAGGATCAAGCGTCTTAATATAGTGTTGGTTTAACCAAACCAGTTTTTCGGTATTAAAGGCTGAAGGGGCTTTGTTAATATCATCTAACTTAAAGTACTGCTTCATTTCCTCTAAAGAGAACACTTCTTGGTCGCCATGTGACCAACCTAAACGTACTAAATAGTTAAGCAGTGCTTCAGGCAGATAACCATCATCACGGTATTGCATCACGCTTACCGCACCATGGCGCTTAGACAGCTTGGCACCATCATCCCCTAAGATCATCGATACGTGGGCGTATTCAGGAATAGGTGCACCCAATGCTTTAAGGATGTTGATTTGGCGTGGCGTGTTGTTGATATGGTCTTCACCACGCACTACACAGGTAATCCCCATATCCCAATCGTCTACCACTACACAGAAGTTATAGGTAGGTACACCATCGGTACGAGCAATGATCAGATCATCTAACGCGTCGTTTGAGAATTCGATACGGCCACGAACATGGTCATCAAATACGACTGAACCACCGATAGGGTTTTTAAAACGTACAACAAAAGGCTCATCAGTATCACGCGCCGGCAAGTCACGGCAGCAACCATCGTATTTTTGTGCTTCGCCATTTGCCGCTTGTGCTTCTCTTAACGCATCGATACGTTCACGCGAGCAATAACATTTATAGGCTGTGCCCTGCTCTAACATTTGCGCGATGATTTCGTTATAACGATCAAAACGCTTAGTTTGATAGTACGGGCCCTCATCCCACGTTAGACCTAACCAGTTCATGCCCTCTAAAATGGCATCACAAGCGGCCTGAGTAGAACGCTCAATATCCGTATCTTCGATACGTAAAACAAACTCACCGTTATTGGCACGGGCTTGTAACCAAGAATAAAGTGCAGTACGGGCACCGCCCACGTGCAAAAAGCCTGTTGGGCTAGGGGCAAAACGCGTCTTAGTTGTCATAGTGGGACACTAACCTATATAAAGTCGTCTAGATAAAGACAATCACGATAAAAAGTGGGCTTATTCTAGCAGCCTAAGTCAGCGCTGCAAATGGAACATATCCGCTGATAATACAGATAACACAAAAGTCGATGTATTAATTCGATATAGATATCGCTAGCTGACCAATCATAATAGAAACTAAACGCGCTCACTCACCTCGACTCAGGATCATAAATGTATACCAGCGCTGTTGAACTCATGCCCTATAACCGACCTAAAAATCCATCGTCTCGTCGATATAGAAAACCTGATAAAGTTTAGTGGTTATTTGTGCGGTAATATTCACTATGGGCTGATATACAAAGCTTGCTTAAATCACTCAATCTTAAATTGCCCAATAAAGTAACACTTTAAATGAGCCCGTGATTAACATTAAGTCAATGCGAACAAAAATAGCGCGACCAATGCTTTTTTCATTAAAAAGCGTTGACACCCGATCGAACCTCCCTATAATACGGCTCCACACAGCAGAGGTCGCTTAGCTCAGCTGGGAGAGCACCTCCCTTACAAGGAGGGGGTCACTGGTTCGATCCCAGTAGCGACCACCATGTGTTAAATGCAAATTTAATCATGGTTTACATGTTGTTATATACCCGGGTCGCTTAGCTCAGCC
>NZ_AKZL01000174.1:0-2607 GCF_000282755.1 Shewanella sp. POL2 | reverse complement strand
TATCCGCTGCGGCGAATGTGCCAATGCCTGCCCTGCTCTCTTGCTACCACAACAACTGTTTTTGGCATGCAAAAGCCGAAGAATATGACAAGGCGGCCAGCTACAACCTAAAAGACTGTATCGAATGCGGTTGCTGTAGTTATGTGTGCCCGAGTGATATTCCACTGGTGGAATACTACCGCATCGCTAAATCGGCACTAAAACAAGCCGCCGATGAGAAGCATCAAGCCGAGCGCGCCAAACTGCGCTTCGAGGCGCGTATTCAACGCCTCGAAGAAGAAAAACTCGCCCGCGAAGCCAAGGCTAAAGAAGCCGCTGCGCGTCGCCAAGCGACCATGACCTCAACGGATAAGAGTGCCGTTGCTGAAGCTATGGCGCGGATCGCGGCCAAAAAGGCAGCAGCGGCAGAAGCCACAACCGATAACGCGACGGTCGAGGTCGTTGTTGCTGATACGAGCAATACAGAAGCGCCTAAGGGTAAAGCGGCTGTTGCCGCCGCAATTGCTCGCGCTAAAGCCAAGAAGGCGGCTCAAGGGGCGGATGATGCAGAATCGTCAAAGCAAGCAGTCTCTTCTGAATCAAGCGAGCCAACGGTTCAAGCCGAATCTTTATCACAAAAAGATAAAGTCGCCGCCGCTATCGCTCGTGCCAAAGCGAAAAAAACGGCATTGAAGGCCGACTCGGATGCCAATGGCGATACTGAAGCGACTGTCAATGCGAATCAGCCAGTAGCAGAAACGGCTACGAGCACAGAGGCGGATGACAAAAAAGCCAAAGTCGCTGCTGCCGTCGCCCGCGCAAAAGCCAAAAAGACCGCCGCACAGCAAGCTGAATCGAGTGATGTGCCCGAAGTTCAGCCCGAGTTAGTCGCTAAGCAAGAGTCAGGCTCTGACATTGAATCACGCAATGAATTAGGCTCAGCCGCGGAACTAAGTGCGCCGCTTAGCCCTGAAGATGAGAAGAAGGCCAAGGTCGCTGCTGCGGTTGCCCGTGCGAAAGCCAAAAAAGCCGCCGCACAGCAGGCAGAGTCGACTGATGTTGTCGAAATTGAGCCCAAGCTAGCAGCAGGCGCTAAGCCCGAGTCAGGCAATGAATCAGACTCAACCACCGAGCCAAGCGCGCCGCTTAGCCCTGAAGATGAGAAAAAGGCCAAGGTCGCTGCTGCCGTTGCCCGTGCAAAAGCCAAAAAGGCCGCCGCACTGCAGGCTGAATCGACTAAGGTTACTGAAGTTCAGCCCGAGCTAGTCGAACAGGCTAAGACTGATTCAGGCGTTGAGTCAGGCTCTGAACCAGACTCTCAATCAGACTCTGAATCAGGCAATGAATCAAGCTCAGTCGCTGAACCAAGTGCGCCACTCAGTCCTGATGATGAGAAAAAGGCCAAGGTCGCTGCTGCGGTTGCTCGCGCGAAAGCCAAAAAAGCAGCCAGAGAAGCGGATGCGCTCAGTGACTCAAATGAATAGCACTGCTGATTTTGACATCAGTATATTAAAAATTATTAGCTTAAAAATCAGTGACTCAAGATTAGATAAAAGGGATCACAATGGCGTTTAAAATAGCCTCATCACCCCATGTTACCCGTAACTTGCATACTTCAACGGTTATGCAAAGGGTTATTTTATGCTTGTTGCCCGGCCTTGTGGTGCAATGTGCCTTTTTTGGCTGGGGCACGCTTATTCAAGTGTTACTGGCAATTATCGTGGCCCTAAGCTGTGAAGCCGCGGTGATGAAACTGCGTAACCGCAGCATCAAAGCGAGTTTAAGCGATAACAGCGCCATGCTGACGGCAATCTTGATCGGGGTTGCGATCCCGCCGCTAGCACCTTGGTGGATGATCGTTATGGGTACAGTGTTTGCGATTGTTATCGTCAAGCATCTCTACGGTGGCCTAGGCCATAACCTGTTCAATCCCGCGATGGCCGCCTATGTGTTACTGCTGGTTTCCTTCCCTGTGCAGATGACTAGCTGGATTGCACCAAGTACGGTTGCGCTCAATACCCCAAGTGTTATCGATAGCTTGCAACTGATCTTCAACGTTGGTGCCCATGGTGGGATGGATCAATTCCGTTTAGGGATTGATGGGATCAGTATGGCAACACCGCTCGATACCCTCAAAACCGATTTGTCCTTAGGGTTGACTACTACCGAAAGTATGACCAAAAGCATATTCGATGGTGGCACTGGTATAGGTTGGTTTTGGGTCAATTTGGCGTATCTCGCTGGCGGGTTAGTGCTGCTTAAATTAAAAGCCATCCGCTGGCATATCAGCACAGGCGTGTTGGTGGGATTATTTGTGGCATCCAGCATCGGCTTTTTACTGTCACCCGATATGCAGGCAAGCCCGCTGTTCCATTTATTCTCGGGCGCGACCATGCTCGCCGCCTTCTTTATCGCGACCGATCCCGTCACCGCGGCGACCAGTCCACGTGGCCGTTTAATTTTCGGCGCATTAATTGGTGTCTTGGTATATATCATCCGTACCCAAGGTGGCTATCCCGATGCCTTTGCCTTTGCCGTGCTACTCGCAAACCTGTGCGCGCCATTTATTGATTACTATGTGCGTCCGCGCACCTATGGCCACTCTGCGGGCTAAGCCTGTGCATAAAA
>NZ_AKZL01000173.1:0-2633 GCF_000282755.1 Shewanella sp. POL2 | reverse complement strand
GACCGGACTCACACAATTTATTCCAACGCCCCGCGGCAACTTCGCAGGGGAAGGTGTACTTCTGAAGCTTTGGTGTTGCTTGCAAGTAATACAAAGCAAACAGAGTGATACCAAGCATCACTTTTAGAACATTTAACAATGGGTGGCTCGTTAAATTCTTGAATGCTAAAAGAAAGTGCATTATGTTCTTGTTTTATCTTGGGTGGCCTGATTAACTTGTTGCCATTTGTAGAGATAGATATTTAAATTTTTCTGGTGAATTTAAGACCTTTAGGCAAATATTTAAACTTATCTGAGTGAAGATTTAGCCTTTCGATAGCATTTTGAATTTCTATCAGTTCTTTAAGACTGGCCTTCGAATTAAAATATTTTAAATTACTAAATATATTATTGTATAGATTGTGAAGTAACATTTCTGTTATTTTAAGGTGTTCTAAAGTTATGCTTTCACTATTTCCATCATGAATATATTGGTTTCTATCACGGTATAAACTTTCTATTTTTGAACTTAACTTAGAATCTTCCCAGTATTCATGCCACCCTATTAGAGCTCTAAACGTGTCAATCAAAGACTCTTTATGATTCTTACCACCTGATGTTAAAATACACTCTAGTGCAGTCATTCTATATATGAATGCTTGCCCAATATCATTTTCGGCTATGCTTTTTCCTGCGAAAATAAATGAGCGGTATAATGTTTTTTCCCAATCATTCATATCTTTACTGCATTTTCCGAAAAGCTTTATAGCTTTTAAAAAGTAAAAGGAACGATGGTACCTTACCCAGTCTGAATCAAGTCTTAATGGAAACAAGGTGCCTTCAGACTTGAAACCGCCGCCAAACCTGTTTTCTCCATTGAGCTTTATGGTTACGTGTTGTGTTGAATAAAAGTGATTGTGTGATAAATCAGGTCTCGATTGTGATGATTTGCTTACGTATGAAAGCTGAGACGCTATTAAAATAAAAAGTTTATCCTTAACTTCTTTTTCTGCAAGCGATCTAGCCTCATCTAAAAAACCGTTTTGCCTTATTACAGCCAAAATACACTTTTCTTTTTCAATAATTTCCTTGGTTAAATAATTTGATGTTAAATTTTCTTTCTTTAACTTAACACCAAATTTTGATTTTGCTCTATAAAATTTCTCAGCGGTTATAAAAGTGACGTTTCCAATTTTAAATTCATGTCCTATTGAATCTGTTAAGTCTAGGTTGTTGACTGGAAAAATAAAAAGCCAATCTCCTGCAATTTTATTATTACCACCCATTAGCATTCCTTTTTTTTAATTGATGTCATAAATTTTATAGTCTATAAAAACTTATTAGATTACGTTTAATTACTGCATTAGTGTATTTGCTTACAGTCATAATGTCACTTTGGAAAAGATGCGAAAGGAACAAGATGGGACAGGCATAACTCTTTTGGGATTAACAACCAACACAGAAGTAACAGAAGTTCACCTCCCCTGCGAAGTTGCTGAAAGGCGTTGAAGAAAATCGCGTGACGCAGACAGGACGTCTGCGTAGCTTTCGGGGGGAAGGGACGCCCCATCGGAAGCGTTAGCGATTTTCGAATAAGCACGAAGCCAGTAACTAATGCATGTAACTTCGCTAGGGGCGTCTTGGAGCATCCAAGGAGGATAGGACGAGCAGTCCTCCTTGGTCGGGTGTGGGGTGAAGCCCCACGACTTTGATTCACTTCGGCCGTAAGACCGCAATTAATATAGCATTGTGCTAAACAGCATGAGGGTTGAAGCCCCACGACTTTGATTCACCTCGGCCGTTAGGCCGCAATGACTACAGTTATTCACAGGAAAATTGTGAAAGGCAAAGATGGATATGGGTATAAATCAGAGCTGCCAAAGATAACCGCCCAGTTGCTACCTTCAACCCAAGGTTAAATCTTCACACAGACAAACAGCGCATTACCTGAGCTTAAATCCCATGGGACGATTTTTTCATAATCGTGCTCAAAGATATGCACTTCAAAATATGGCGCGAGTAACGCTTGCAGCTCCGCAAAACTGGTGGCGACCATAGTGTGTTGATCTTGCCATAACTCAGTCTGATGCGCTGATGTATCAGCATCGTCGTCTACATCAGCCTGTTGAGTAAACGGCTGCTGACGCTTTGCAATGCTTAGATTTAACGACTGTTTTTCGCCTTGACCACTGTAATGCCAGCCAGATTCAAAGGCAAAATGGTGTCCTTCAAACTCAGCAAAATGCTTAATCGATAAGCGGTTATCGATGCGGTGCTTATCAACCGAGTTAAAACAAAATATCCCGCCGTCATTCAGGGCACTGTGCACACTGGCGATACAACTTTTAAGGCGCTCTATGTCCGCACTGTAATGGATGGAATATAAAAAACAGGTAATTAAATCCACTGGCTGCTCAAGATAAAAGGCAGTCATATCTTGCAGATTAAACTGGGCCTCAGGGCAACGACGCATGGCCATATCGAGCATCGGCTGATTAATATCTAGGCCACTACACTGATAACCAAGGTCGATAAAATGCCGTACATGTGGGCCTGTGCCACAGGCTAAATCAAGGTGTTGTTTACCATTATTCCCTAAGAACTGATGCAATCGATGGATGCTCGCACTCTGTTGTTGATAGTTAATATCGGAG
>NZ_AKZL01000172.1:0-2911 GCF_000282755.1 Shewanella sp. POL2 | reverse complement strand
AAAACCCATCTGGGTTGTATGGTTAAGCCTCTCGAGTCATTAGTATCAGTTAGCTCAACGCCTCACAACGCTTACACACCTGACCTATCAACGTCCTAGTCTCGAACGGCTCTTTAGTGGACTTATAGTCCAAGGGATGACTCATCTTGGGGCTCGCTTCCCGCTTAGATGCTTTCAGCGGTTATCGATTCCGAACATAGCTACCGGGCAATGCCATTGGCATGACAACCCGAACACCAGCGGTTCGTTCACTCCGGTCCTCTCGTACTAGGAGCAACTCCCCTCAATCATCCAACGCCCACGGCAGATAGGGACCGAACTGTCTCACGACGTTCTGAACCCAGCTCGCGTACCACTTTAAATGGCGAACAGCCATACCCTTGGGACCGACTTCAGCCCCAGGATGTGATGAGCCGACATCGAGGTGCCAAACACCGCCGTCGATATGAACTCTTGGGCGGTATCAGCCTGTTATCCCCGGAGTACCTTTTATCCGTTGAGCGATGGCCCTTCCATTCAGAACCACCGGATCACTATGACCTACTTTCGTACCTGCTCGACGTGTCTGTCTCGCAGTTAAGCTGGCTTATGCCATTGCACTAACCGTACGATGTCCGACCGTACTTAGCCAACCTTCGTGCTCCTCCGTTACTCTTTGGGAGGAGACCGCCCCAGTCAAACTACCCACCAGGCACTGTCCTTACCCCAGATAATGGGGCCAAGTTAGAACATCAACACTACAAGGGTGGTATTTCAAGGACGACTCCATCAGAACTAGCGTTCCAACTTCATAGTCTCCCACCTATCCTACACATGTAGGGTCAATGTTCAGTGCCAAGCTATAGTAAAGGTTCACGGGGTCTTTCCGTCTAGCCGCGGGTATACGGCATCTTCACCGCAATTTCAACTTCACTGAGTCTCGGCTGGAGACAGCGTGGCCATCATTACGCCATTCGTGCAGGTCGGAACTTACCCGACAAGGAATTTCGCTACCTTAGGACCGTTATAGTTACGGCCGCCGTTTACCGGGGCTTCGATCATGAGCTTCTCTTGCGATAACCCAATCAATTAACCTTCCGGCACCGGGCAGGCGTCACACCGTATACTTCCTCTTGCGAGTTTGCACAGTGCTGTGTTTTTGATAAACAGTTGCAGCCACCTGGTATCTGCGACTCCCGTCAGCTTAGAGAGCAAGTCTCATCACCAACAAGAGCGTACCTTCTCCCGAAGTTACGGTACCATTTTGCCTAGTTCCTTCAGCCGAGTTCTCTCAAGCGCCTTGGTATTCTCTACCCGACCACCTGTGTCGGTTTGGGGTACGATTCCCGCTAACCTGAAGCTTAGAAGATTTTCCTGGAAGCATGGCATCAACTACTTCATCCCCTTGGGGACTCGTCATCAGCTCTCAGTGTATAGTGACCCGGATTTGCCTAAGTCACCCACCTACCACCTTAAACGCGGACTACCAACGCCGCGCTAGCCTAGCCTTCTCCGTCTCTCCATCGCAGTTAGCGGAAGTACAGAAATATTAATCTGTTTCCCATCGATTACGCCTTTCGGCCTCACCTTAGGGGTCGACTCACCCTGCCCCGATTAACGTTGGACAGGAACCCTTGGTCTTTCGGCGAGGGGGTTTTTCACCCCCTTTATCGTTACTCATGTCAGCATTCGCACTTCTGATACCTCCAGTGTGGGTTACCCCTTCACCTTCAACGGCTTACAGAACGCTCCTCTACCGCGCAACTCTAATGAATTGCACCCGTAGCTTCGGTGGTATGTTTAGCCCCGTTACATCTTCCGCGCAGGCCGACTCGACTAGTGAGCTATTACGCTTTCTTTAAATGATGGCTGCTTCTAAGCCAACATCCTAGCTGTCTAAGCCTTCCCACATCGTTTCCCACTTAACATACACTTTGGGACCTTAGCTGACGGTCTGGGTTGTTTCCCTTTTGACGACGGACGTTAGCACCCGCCGTCTGTCTCCCGAGTAGTACTCATTGGTATTCGGAGTTTGCAAAGGGTTGGTAAGTCGGGATGACCCCCTAGCCTTAACAGTGCTCTACCCCCAATGGTATTCGCTCGAGGCGCTACCTAAATAGCTTTCGAGGAGAACCAGATATCTCCCGGTTTGATTGGCCTTTCACCCCCAGCCACAAGTCATCCGCTAATTTTTCAACATTAGTCGGTTCGGTCCTCCAGTTGATGTTACTCAACCTTCAACCTGCCCATGGCTAGATCACCGGGTTTCGGGTCTACGCCTTGCAACTAAACGCGCAGTTAACACTCGGTTTCCCTACGGCTCCGCTATTCGCTTAACCTCGCTACAAAACGTAAGTCGCTGACCCATTATACAAAAGGTACGCAGTCACGGTCTCAAGTACCGCTCCCACTGCTTGTACGTATACGGTTTCAGGTTCTATTTCACTCCCCTCACAGGGGTTCTTTTCGCCTTTCCCTCACGGTACTGGTTCACTATCGGTCAGTCAGGAGTATTTAGCCTTGGAGGATGGTCCCCCCATATTCAAACAGGATATCACGTGTCCCGCCTTACTCGTTTTCATCAAAGGTTAGTTTTCGTGTACGGGGCTATCACCCTGTGCCGCTGGACTTTCCAGACCATTCCACTAACACCCCTCTGACTTAAGGGCTAATCCCCGTTCGCTCGCCGCTACTAGGGGAATCTCGGTTGATTTCTTTTCCTAAGGGTACTTAGATGTTTCAGTTCCCCTCGTTTGCCTCGCAACGCTATGTATTCACGTTACGATGACCGCTTATGCGGCCGGGTTCCCCCATTCGGACATCGTTAGCTCAAATGCTTGTTACTAGCTCGCCAACGCTTTTCGCAAGTTACTACGTCCTTCATCGCCTCTGACTGCCAAGGCATCCACCGTATACGCTTAGTCGCTTAACC
>NZ_AKZL01000171.1:0-3039 GCF_000282755.1 Shewanella sp. POL2 | reverse complement strand
ACTGAGCCGCTGGATGCTCAGTCCTCACCGACGCGGTACTTGCTACAGGATCGCAGTCTTATGCTGTTTCATGCTGATTTTATAAGGAATTAACTATGAGTCATAACAGTGAGCTGAGCCCAAATACCAGCGGCGTTACTCCCAAAAAACGTTCAACAAAAGCCGTTGAAACTAGAAAAAACCAGCACCCGAACCCTGCGAGCCCTGTGATGCCTTACCCGCTTCTTTTACTCGCCATGTTCGCTATGGATTAAGCCGCGGCGAAGGGGCGCGTGGTGAATTATTTCAAGCGCTGGCTCTCAGCGTAAAAGAGCAAATGCTGGATGATTGGCGTGAGACGCGCATCAAAGATAGCTGCTACGACAACAAACAAGTGGCCTATTTGTCACTCGAGTTTTTAATGGGCAGGACACTGGGCAATGCCTTGTTAAACTTAGAGTTAGAGCAAGATAGCCGCGAGGCGTTAAGCCATTACTCTGTTTCCCTCGAGGAGATAGAAGAGGCCGAACATGACGCGGGTTTAGGCAATGGTGGCCTTGGGCGGCTTGCTGCTTGTTTTCTCGATAGTTGCGCCAGCATGGACTTATCCGTGACTGGCTATGGCATTCGTTATGAATACGGCATGTTCGCTCAAAAGATAGTTGATGGTTATCAGGTTGAGCGCCCTGATCGCTGGTTACGTGAGGGCAACCCGTGGGAGGTACGTGTTCCGCACCATAATGTGACGGTAAAGTTCTTTGGTCACACCGAATCCTATGTCGATAAACAAGGGCGCAGGCACATGATTTGGGTCGATACCCAAGATGTGCTCGCTGTTGCCTACGACATGCCTGTTCCCGGCTATCGCAATGGTCGCGTGAATAGCTTAAGACTTTGGAAGGCTGAAGCCACCGATGATTTTGACTTAGCAGAATTTAACCAAGGCGATTACACAGAGGCGGTGGCGTGCAAGAACCTCGCCGAGCAGATCACTATGGTGCTTTACCCCAACGATGCCAGCGAAAACGGTAAGGAGCTGCGGCTGCGTCAGCAATATTTTTTGTCTTCCGCTAGCTTACAGGCAATTTTAAAACGTTGGGTACATCACCATGGCAATGATTTCACTCATTTTGCTGAAAAAAATGTGATGCAATTGAATGACACTCATCCCAGTATTGCGGTCCCCGAGTTAATGCGGCTGCTGGTGGATGAATATGGTCTCGAATGGGATGCTGCTTGGTCGATCACCAGTCAAACCATTGCTTATACCAATCATACGCTGCTACCCGAGGCATTAGAGCGCTGGCCTGTGCGTATGATGGCATTGATGCTGCCGCGTATTTTAGAAATCATCTATGAAATCAACGCCAGATACCTCGATTTAGTTGCTCACCACTGGCCAGGGGATGGTGCCAAACTGGCCAGCATGTCGATTATTCAAGATGGCCCCGATCCCCATGTGCGCATGGCCTATTTAGCCATAGTGGCCAGCTTTTCGGTGAACGGTGTCGCTGGATTACATACCCAATTGTTAAAGTCGGGCCTGTTTAAGGATTTTTATAGCCTGTGGCCGGAGAAGTTTAACAATCGCACTAACGGGGTGACGCCAAGGCGTTGGTTAGCCCACTGCAATCCTTCACTCGCCAAACTGTTAACCAACCATTTAGGCAAAGGTTGGGTGACGGACTTAAGCCAACTCACGGCGCTCAATGCCTTAACCCAAGATCCTAGCTTTATCCAAAAGTGGCGCGAGGTGAAGCAAGCCAACAAGGCGGTGCTGGCCAAAATGATTGCTAAGGAATGTGGCGTCGAGTTTGACCCTTCAATGCTGTTTGATGTGCAGGTCAAGCGGATCCACGAGTACAAGCGTCAGCTACTCAATATTCTGCATGTTATTCATCTTTACCATCAAATCCAGCAGGGGCATACAGAGCATCTGGTGCCACGCTGCGTGTTGATTGGTGGCAAGGCGGCGCCCGGTTACTTTATGGCGAAACTTATCATCAAACTCGCGAGCAATGTTGCCCATATGGTCAATTGCGATCCTGTGGTGGCGCCTTATCTGCGCTTTGCGTTTCTGCCCAATTACAACGTCAGTGCGATGGAAAAAATCTGCCCCGGCACCGATGTCTCCGAACAAATCTCCACCGCGGGTAAGGAGGCCTCTGGCACGGGCAATATGAAGTTTATGATGAACGGGGCACTCACCATAGGCACCTTAGATGGCGCCAATATCGAGATGCTCGAAGAGGTCGGCGAGGATAACTTCTTCCTCTTTGGCCTCAACGCCGATCAAGTGGCCCAAATGCGCTGTGATTACCAACCTCAGAGCATTATCGCCGAGTCCCACGCCCTATCCGAAGTCATGGCCTTACTGAAGAGTGGCCATTTTAACCTACTGGAACCGGGAATTTTCGACCCCATTATCGCCTCGATTGAAAGCGCGGACGATCAGTGGATGACGGCGGCGGATTTCGATAGTTATCGCCTCGCCCAAGAAGCAGTGGCTAAGGCCTATAAAGATCCGAAAAAGTGGACGCAAATGAGCATTCGCAACACGGCGGCCAGTGGTCGCTTCTCCAGTGATGTGACTATTGCTGGCTATCGGGATGAAATTTGGAAACTGTAAGGGAGTCGTTAATGAGCGCAGGAATACGCAGTTGTATGCAATCCTGCGGCCTAAGGGCGGCAGGGAAGAGTGGTTGTGAAGCAATCGGCACTGATGTGCTATTTGGGGAGTAGAGCCTATGTCTAATGTACGTTATATCAGTAATTTAACTCGTGAAACCTATGCATTGATTCTGGCTGGTGGCCGAGGCTCGCGTTTACATGAACTCACCGACTGGCGCGCTAAACCCGCGCTGTATTTCGGTGGTAAGTTTAGGATCATCGATTTTCCGCTGTCGAATTGCATCAACTCGGGGATCCGCCGCGTTGGGGTAGTGACCCAATATAAGTCGCACTCGTTAATTCGCCACGTGATGCGTGGTTGGGGCCATTTTTAAAAAGGAATTAGGTGAGTCGGTGGAGATTCTGCCTGCCTCACAACGTTACTCGGAG
>NZ_AKZL01000170.1:0-3198 GCF_000282755.1 Shewanella sp. POL2 | reverse complement strand
CCTAGAAGCCCATTGGGCACACATGGTTGTACATGGTTGCCTGCATCTGCTAGGTTATGATCACATTGAAGACGAAGAAGCCGAAGAGATGGAGTCATTAGAGACTCAACTCATTGAAAGCTTAGGTTTTACTGACCCATATAAGGAACAATAATTAACTGAGATACTCTCTATCAAGGTTAATGAGAAAACTATGAGTGACGATATCCCCCCGAGTACGAGCGCCCAAAAGAAAAGCTGGTTTGACAGAGTAAGTCAGTTATTTCAGGGCGAACCTCAAAATCGCGAAGACTTAGTTGATGTAATTGATGGCGCAGAACAGCGCGAACTGATATCAGAAGACACCCGCGAAATGATTAAAGGTGTATTGGAAGTTTCCGATATGCGTGTTCGGGACATTATGATCCCACGAGCTCAAATTGTCGCGATTCAAATCGACAATACCGTTGAAGAGTTGCTCGCAACTGTTATCGGTTCAGGCCATTCTCGCTTCCCTGTGGTTAACGAAGACAAAGACCATATCGAAGGCATTTTACTGGCTAAAGATTTGATCCCTTATGGTTTCTCAAACAGTGAAGAACCCTTTTCCCTTGAGCGCGTGATCCGCCCAGCGGTTGTTGTGCCAGAGAGTAAACGCGTCGATGTGTTACTCAAAGAATTCCGCTCCCAGCGTTACCATATGGCGATTGTCGTCGATGAATACGGTGGCGTCTCCGGTCTGGTAACTATTGAAGATATTCTCGAAGAAATCGTCGGTGAGATTGAAGATGAATTCGATCACGATAGCCCTGAAGACACCGAAATCCGTAAAGTCGGCAATACTGTCTACATGGTGAAGGCGCTTACGCCTATCGAAGATTTTAACGAAGAATTCAACACCCATTTCAGCGATGAAGAGTTTGATACCGTTGGTGGCTTGGTGTCCCATGCCTTTGGCCACTTGCCGGAGCGCAATGAGAGCATCATGATCGAAGGTATTGAATTTAAAGTTATCAACGCCGATACCCGACGTTTAATCCAACTCAGAGTAAAACTCCCCGATCCCAATATCGGTGAAGACGTAGAATAACCCTCTGCGTAAGAATAACTCTCCTTGTAAGAAGAATGATCCGTGCTAACTAACATTCGGGCTTTTGCCCAACAAAAGTCTCGATTGAGTGCGTTACGCCTCGTACTGGCGTTTATTTTAGGCGCCAGTACAGCGCTTTCCTTTGCCCCGTATTCCTTCTGGATCATCTATCCTATCGCCATGGCGTTAGCCCTTTGGCAGAGTGAATCCTTAAGCCCTAAAGCGAGCTTTTTCCATTGGTTAAGCTTTGGTTTTGGCTGTTTTGCCGTTGGTATCAGTTGGGTGCATGTCAGTATGGACACCTTCGGTGGCCTCCCCTTAGCCGCTTCAGTAGGGCTAATGGCGCTGTTAGCACTCTATTTAGCCCTCTATCCGGCCTTAACGGGTCTCGGTTTAGCGTGGTTGACTCGCACTAATACTCCCTCGCTATGGCGTAACCTGTTCTTCTTCCCCGCACTTTGGGTCTTAACCGAATGGGCCAGAGGCTGGGTTTTGACAGGTTTCCCTTGGATTTGGGCCGGCTATTCCCAAACTGAAGGCCCATTAAAGGAATTGGCGAGTATCATTGGCGCCTTAGGATTAAGTTTCATTATCGCCATGGTTGCGGGCGCATTGGCCTTGTGTTTTAGCAAGCGCTACAAAAGCCTGTTGATATTACTGCCCATCATCACAGCCGCGACTTGGGTCGCGCCTAAGCTTTCACAAATTAAGCCGACAGGCGAGTCGGTCAAGGTCGCGCTTGTGCAAGGCAATATTCCGCAAAGTATGAAATGGGAACCCGATGCACTCTGGCCAACCCTGTTGAAATACATGGATTTGTCCCGTGAACACTTTGATGCTGACATTATTGTCTGGCCAGAGGCAGCAATCCCAGCGCCAGAATCTATGGTGCAAGACTTTTTGGATAATGCCAATAAAGTGGCCAACCTTAACCACACCTCCATCATTACTGGCATTATCAGTCGTCAACATGACGATTTTTATAATTCACTGATTGTATTAGGTAACCATAATCTGAAACAGCAAGATAGCCCAGATTATGAAAGCGATGGCAGCAATCAGTTTAAAAAGCACCATCTGTTGCCAATTGGTGAGTTTGTGCCCTTAGAAGCACTGCTGCGGCCGATTGCGCCTTTCTTTAATCTGCCCATGTCCTCTTTTGCGCGAGGCGACTATCAACAGCCAAATTTGAGCGCGGTAGGCCATAAAATTGCACCGGCAATTTGTTATGAAATAGCCTTCCCTGAACAATTGCGTGACAGCGTTAATCTCGGGACGGATCTGCTGTTAACCGTCTCCAACGATGCCTGGTTTGGCACCTCAAATGGTCCATTACAACATATGGAAATTGCTCAAATGCGCGCCATTGAGTTAGGTCGTCCTCTGGTACGCGCCACCAATAATGGTGTAACCGCCGTTGTTGATGAGCATGGCAATATCACAGCTTCTCTGCCGCAATTTGAAACGGGTGTATTGCGAGCCACAATTCCACTGGTTACAGGCCAAACTTGGTTTGCTAAAATCGGCCAAACACCACTGTTAGCCTTATGTGGAGTACTGCTGTTACTCGGTTTTATCCGTCGTCAAAAGCAGCAACAGAATTTGAAATGATTAATCAGAAACGCACTCAAGGTTTTACCTTAATCGAACTCGTGGTCGTTATCATAGTGCTCGGGATTTTAGCGGTTATCGCCGCGCCGAAATTTATCGGCCTGAGCAAAGAGGCGCGGGAAAAAAGTCTGCTGCAACTCCATGCCAGTGTAAAAGCCGCAAATACCTTAGCCTATTCCAAGACCCAAATGCCCAGCTTACAGAGTCAAGCCGTCGCAGGCCGTGATGATATTATTGACATCGACCTTAATGGTGATGGTGTGGCAGAAACCCGCCTCAAGTGGGGTTATCTGGACAATACCGATATCGAAAAATGGATAGAGAAAGATGATAAACTCGTCATTCAATATCAAGGTATTGATATTACATATATTGGCTACGACTTGGATGCTAATACCTTAGTCAACGATGACCAATGTTATTTCCGCTATACCCAAGCAGCCGATGCCAACACACCACCGCTTTACGATATCAATGTCCAAGGCTGTTGATGGCTAGTAAAGAATCCACCTTCTAAA
>NZ_AKZL01000169.1:0-3230 GCF_000282755.1 Shewanella sp. POL2 | reverse complement strand
ATAATGAGCAGCAAGCCACCAAGAATTCGCTCGAACCCGCCATCAGCGCCATTAAGTAGCCAGGGGTTAAGCCAATGGAGGCCATCCATTGTCCTGTGCCTTCTAGGCCATAGCCACCAAACCAGCCGAAGAGTTTTTGTGAGCCGTGGGCCATGAGGATAATCCCGATAGGAATACGCAAGGCCAATGGGGCGAAGCTTGGGGCAGAGGTCAGTAATTTTGTGATAAGTGCTTTCATGGGATGTTCCTTAATTCAAATTTTTTAACTGTGTCGTTAATGGGGTAGTCGGTCGAGATTTAGCGTCAATCTCTCCATTGGTTTACAGTCTAGACTTGACCTTTAAGGAAGAAAATCGGAACATTTTCAAAGTATATTTCAAAAAATTTGAATGTGGAGCACTTATGTTGCCAGTGATGAGTCTCGATGGATTGATAGTGCTAGATGCTATTGATAAGAAAGGCAGTTTTTCGGCTGCGGCTGAATCCTTATTCCGAGTGCCATCGGCGCTGACCTATACAGTGCAGAAATTAGAGAGCGATTTAGGGGTAAAATTATTTGAACGTAAGGGGCAGCGCGCCGAGCTGACCTTAGTTGGCCAACTGGTATTACGCCAAGGGCGGGAGATCTTAGCCGCCACTGCAAGGCTTGAAGAGGCGGTTAGGCAACTCGAAACGGGCTGGGAGTCGGCATTAACCTTAGCCATAGATACTGTAGTGCCCGATTTACCACTGCTTAAACTGATTGCTGAATTTACCGAGTTAGGTAAACAGGTGACCATCAATATCACCGAGGAGTCATTGGGTGGCGGTTGGGATGCGCTGTATTCGGGCCGTGCCGATATTGCCATTGGGGTCACCGGGGAGTTACCTAAGGGGCAATATCACTTAGTCGAAATCGGCATGCTTGAATTCGTGTTTGCCCTTGCGCCTCACCATCCCTTGGCACAGTTTGACCATCCCATCCCGACCGAAGCCCTGTTGCAATTTCCCTCCGTGGTGGTGGCCGACAGCTCAACGGCGCTCGCGCAGCGCTCCAGTGGATTGTTTGATAGTCGCCAAGTTATTCGTGTGCCAAACATGCAGACCAAGATTAAAGCCCAGCAACTCGGGCTGGGTGTGG
This sequence comes from Shewanella sp. POL2, assembly GCF_000282755.1. Classification (NCBI taxonomy): domain Bacteria; kingdom Pseudomonadati; phylum Pseudomonadota; class Gammaproteobacteria; order Alteromonadales; family Shewanellaceae; genus Shewanella; species Shewanella sp. POL2. Next base: position 2,110 of record NZ_AKZL01000169.1, on the reverse strand, counting down.
GTTATCTTCCCAAGCATTTGATCCGCGAAGAACTCGCTTCAGGCACATTAGTCGCGTGCAAGGTTGAGATCCCAAGACCGGCGCAGCCGGTGTTTCTGGCGTGGCGCAAGGGCAACCAAGGCAAGGCGCAGGCGTGGTTTGCCGAGCGTTTGCCCCATTACGACTGGTTGTTTTAGTGGGATGTAAAGTGCACGTGCTGCTAGTGGATTGAGTGAATCACAGGACTTAACCATTGCTAGGGCGTGTTGACGTTTCGAGATTAAATTTTGTTCGTTCTGGCAAGCACATGCTCGCGAAACGAGGAATGATGTGTAGTTATTCTACTCAAATGACGAGTGACAAAGAGAACGAGCTTGCTAGACGAACCCTTCGGGCAGCGTTTGGCTGGCGTTTCTGCTGCGTTATCGTCCGTTTATGTAGAATAACTACACTGTACGGACTTTACCTTGCATAAACGCCAGCCAAACTGCTGCAAAAATAACCCTGAAACGTCAACACGCCCTAAGTACTGTGATGAATTAAGAGGGCAGGGCTTTGTGGCAGCGCTGATACACATCCCTGACACCGGGCGCTTACACCGAGCGTTTTACATGGCTGGTGTAATGCACATGTGGGGAGAGCAAGTCCGCTAAATTAGGGTTGGGCGCCCGGTTGAGGAAGCGAATAAAAGCCTGGGGTAGGGTGAGCGTCTCAATCGGCTCTTGCCAGCGTGCCTGTAACAGTGGGTGATAACCTTCTTTCCCCGCAGCGGTATAAGAGGTCGATACCCCCACATAGAGCGCATCGGGTTGCACTGGATACCAGAGTGATAATCCATCCTGCTGCATCATTTCTAGCTTGAATAAACGTTCCCCTAAGGGGCGTCTGCCATCGTAGTAATAACGCAATCCATAGGTATAGGGGAAGCTGCCAGCGCCTGTGCCGCGTACACTGTTATTGGTGGCGGCGTTAATCGCCGACTCCAGCGCCTGATACAGAAATTGGCCATGGATTTCGTATTTGACTAATGGCAGTTCGAAGGGCAGCAATTGGCCCAACACATCGGCGAGGGTCAGTCTGCCTTGGGCGACCGATTGCCTGACACCACCCGCATTATGCAGGGCAAAGTGGATGCGAGGGTCTTCAAGTTTAGCCTCTTGGAACATACTGCGACTTACCCAAGGCGCGATTTCACTGCCATGGGGCAGCGCCTTAGAAGGTAGTCTGGTGTGTACCAGATTCTTAGGCACTAGAGCTAAGACTTTGTTTTCCATCTCGGCAATCGCAGGGCGATAGATATCGTGGATCACGCCATGAATATCTTCATCGGCTTCATCCCACAATATATAGGGATGTTCATCAAAGCGTTGGCGCACGGCTTGATAGTCGGTGTCATCCACTTGCTCACTCGAACTCAACATAAACTGCTTATCGAGCATAAAGTAGTTGCCACCGCTTAAACTTATCGCGCGGCCAGCTTCATCAAACTCAACTTCGGCCAAACCTAAGGTTTCGGCGTATTTCCCTGCATGGACAATTGGCGTGCCATTGATGGTTTCGCCATAGGGAAGATTGCTTAACCCCAAGGCGCTAAAGTCGCCCTGTAGAGTATGGGTATGGCCACCAACGATAAGGCTGATACCATCGACTTGTTCTGCGAGCCGTTTATCCTGATCTAAACCTAAATGACTCAGCACAATAATGTGCTTAATGCCTTTGGCATGCAGATGCGAGACGGTTCGCGCCGTGGTCGCAATCGCATCGACAAAGTGGGTATCGGGATCGGGTCTGGCAATGTCCTTCATCTGATCCAGAGTAATGCCGATGACGGCGAGCTTTTTGTCATAGAAGGGCTTTTCTAGGTAGCTGGCAAGCTGTGTTTTTTCATCATAGGCCAGAATATTCGCCACAGTACGCAGGTTACCCGGCTTGCGGATATCCTCTTGGCTCAAGTCCATATTCCCCGCCAGCAGCGGGAAATCGATTTGCTTGGCAAATTCGGCGAGCCGCGCATTACCTTCGTCAATATCGTGGTTGCCAATTACCATGGCATCGGGGGCAAGTAAATTCAGCAGATGGGCGTTGGCTTTACCCTTAAAATGGCTGAAATACAGTGTGCCTTGGAAACTGT
>NZ_AKZL01000168.1:0-3391 GCF_000282755.1 Shewanella sp. POL2 | reverse complement strand
CAGAAATGCCACTTTATCCTGGGCGGTTTTCAGTTCGGCTTTGGTGGTCTCCAGTGCGTGGGATAACACGGCCACTTGCTTATCGACATCTGCTTTCTGAGTGGTGAGCGCGGCCATGTTTTCCGACAATTGCTCATTTTTATGCTGGTATTCCCGGCACCTTGTCACGGCTTCTTCATACTCGTGTTCCAGGTTCTGGATATCTTCCATCTTTGCGTTCAAGTCGCTATTTAGCGCCGCATTGGCCCGTTTTAATTCATCGGCATTTCGTTGTAACTGCGCGTTGATGTCGAATAGCTCGCCGCTTCAAGCCGGGTTGGACGCCGCCGCATTGTCCAAACCAACCAAACCGATACGCCAGAGGCTAATGCAATAAAGAAATAGCGTTGCCAGCCACCAGCATCAGCTAGCAAGCTGAATGCAGCCCCAGGATTCATCATGTGTACGATATTAAGAATTGAGTTAATCTCCACGCGCTCACCGTACTCTATCGTACGCTCAACGGCATACTTACTCGCCTGGTCCATCAGTAATATCAAACCGGAAAGACACAGCCAACCACAAAAGGTGTTTGTCGGGTTAGAGTTCGCCATGAAGTTAATTTTCTTTTCCTCCAATCGGTAGCGCTTGCTCGACAGGGGTGACGTATACCCAACCGGATATGTTGGGTCCGATTTTCCCGGTTTTGCGAATGATGGTCGTCACCTCATCCACCTGATTGTCATCACAGACCAGTGATAATTGGACTTCTGAGATAACCACGCCAGCTTCGGCAGAATAGGCCAATTCCCGCTCCCCGAGGGGCTTCAAAGTACCCTTGATGTCGAGTAGCGATAGGTTTTTGTAACCCGCGTCACGCAGTGCGTCGATGACATCAGCGGATCGAACGTGGTGGATAAAGGCGGTAATTTGTTTCATGTAAATACTCCAAAAAAATTCGCTATTACTGTTAGATGGATCGCGGCAAGAGGATGCTTGCCGCGATCCTGAGGGTGTCACTGAGCGATCGGAACGCCGTTGTCATCAATCTCTTTTGGCTTTCGCCAAGCCAGTCGATAAAGGCCGGGAAGTACCAATAGAGTGAGTAACGTGGATGAGATAATGCCGCCGATGACTACCGTGGCCAGTGGTCTTTGGACTTCTGCTCCAGTGCTGGTGTTGAGTGCCATCGGCAAGAAGCCTAATGCAGCCACCAGAGCGACCATCAAAATCGGCCGCAATCTCAACATGGCGCCGCCCTGAATCGCCTGCTCGACGGATTCACCCCGATTGAGCTCATCTCGAAAGGCCGACACCATCATGACCCCCGTCAGTACAGAAACCCCGCATAAGGTAATAAACCCAACGCCGGCTGTGATCGAGAGGGGAATATCTCTTAACCACAAGGCGATAACGCCACCGGTCAGCGCCAGCGGTACGCCACTGAAGACCAATGCCGCATCTTTTGCCGAACCAAAGGTCATCATCAACAGTGCAAAAATCATCACCAAAGTGACGGGGACAAGCAGGCTTAACCGCTGCGAGGCCGATTGCAGTTGCTCAAAGGTGCCTCCATACTCCAGCCAATAGCCGGGCGGCAATTTCACCTGTTGCGCAACTTTGCCCTGAACTTCAGCCACAAAACCACCCAAATCACGACCGCGAACGTTCGCGCTGACAACCAGTCGCCGCTTGCCGTTTTCGCGAGAGATCTGATTAGGTCCAGGGGCCAGCGTGAGACTGGCCACTTCCCGCAGCGGTACGTAGCCGCCCTCTGGCAGCGGTATCGGCAAACGTTCCAACGCGCGCAAGTCGCCCCTTATGCCCTCGGCCACTCGCACCACTATCGAGAAACGTTGATCGCCTTCAAAGATCAGGCCAGCCTCCTCACCGCCCGTGGCGGCGGCGACTACGTCCTGCACATCGGCGACATTCAAGCCATAACGATACATAGCTGAACGATCAGCATTAATGGACAGAATAGGCAAACCGGATACCTGTTCGACCTTGACACCTTCGGCGCCCTCGATGCCAGTCAATACCGCCGCGATTTCGCTGCCCGATTTAAGCAGCTGGTCCAAATCATCGCCGAACACCTTGATCCCGAGGTCTGATCGCACACCAGAAATCAATTCATTGAAGCGCAGTTGGATCGGCTGGCTGATCTCATAGGCATTTCCCGGCAACAACGTCAGTTTCTCACCAATTTCTTCCAACAGCTGCGCTTTGGTTTTATCAGGATCGGGCCATTCACTGCGATCCCTGAGCATGACATAGCCATCGGAAATGTTGGGCCCCATGGGGTCACTGGCAACTTCGGCCGTGCCGACGCGCGCGAAGTAGGTTTTGACTTCAGGGATTTCCAGAACCGCTTTTTCCAGTTGAAACTGCATATCCAGGGATTGAGTGAGACTGGTGCCGGGTATTCGCAGTGCCTGGACGGCAATATCGCCCTCATCCAGATTAGGGATAAATTCCGTCCCCATCCGCGTGGCCAGTGCGCCGACCAAAACCACAAAGATCAGGGCCGCAGACAATACGAGAACGCGAAACTTTAGCGCCCACGCCAAAACCGGGGCGTAAAACCGTTTGGAGTGGCGAACAATAAAATTGTCCTTCTCCTCGATATGCCCCGTCATAAACAGCGCCACGGCGGCAGGGACGAAGGTGAGTGACAGCACCAACGCAGACAGCAAGGCCATGATCACCGCCATAGCCATGGGCGTAAACATTTTGCCTTCCACGCCCGTCAAAGCCAGGATGGGTAAGTTCACCAGAATCACCACTAACACGCTGATCAAACTCGGCGCAAAAACCTCGCGGGTGGCCGCAAACACCGTTTGAAAACGCTCATCCAGTTTTAAGGTGCGCCCAAGATGATGCTGTCGCCCAGCCAAGCGCATGATACAGTTTTCGACAATGATCACCGCACCATCCACAATCAAGCCAAAATCGAGTGCGCCCAAACTCATCAGATTGGCGCTGACCTTGGTTTGCACCATGCCCGTCATCAACATCAACATCGACAATGGAATCACCATTGCGGTGAGTAAGGCCGCCCGGACGTTGCCGAGCATGATCAGGAGCACGACGACAACCAATACCGCACCTTCGGCCAGGTTGGCCTGCACCGTGGCAATGGTTTTATCGACCAGTACCGTACGGTTATAAACCGGTTCGGCAATCACGCCCTCGGGCAGCGTCTTATTGATCTCCAACAACTTGGCCGACACATCCTGGGAAACCGTCCGACTATTACCTCCCAGCAGCATGACGGCGGTACCCAATACAGTCTCCTCACCATCGCGAGTAGCGGCACCTGTGCGCAACTCTTTGCCGAATCCGACCTCGGCCACATCAGCCACGGTAATGGGTAACCCGGCTCGACGAGCGACGATGATTTTTTCGATCG
>NZ_AKZL01000167.1:0-3430 GCF_000282755.1 Shewanella sp. POL2 | reverse complement strand
CTCAAATGAGGGCGTTATATGGCAATCAGCTTCGATCAGTAATGCCAAGGGAAGGCTGAGAAGTCTTGGTCACGTTTCTCGAGGAAGGCATCGCGCCCTTCTTGAGCTTCTGCACTGGCATAGGCTAAACGTGTTGCTTCACCCGCAAACAGTTGCTGGCCAACCATGCCGTCGTCAGTCATGTTAAAGCCGTACTTCAACATCCGCATCGCTGTCGGCGATTTCGAGTTGATTTCTTTTGCCCATCTTAATGCTTCGACTTCGAGTTCGGCATGGGGAACCGATTTATTCACCATTCCCATGGCAAAGGCTTCATCGGCACTGTAGTTAAAGCCGCAGAAGAAGATTTCGCGGGCGCGTTTTTGGCCAATCATCTTGGCAAGATAAGCACTGCCGTAGCCAGAGTCGAAGCTCGCGACATCAGGATCCGTTTGCTTGAATATGGCATGTTCTTTGGACGCTAAGGTTAAATCGCAAACCACATGCAAACTGTGTCCGCCACCCACAGCCCAACCAGGCACGACCGCGATCACTACTTTTGGCATAAAGCGGATCAATCGTTGGACTTCGAGGATATGTAAACGCCCCATTCTGGCTAAATCGGCTTTGCCCTCTTCGGCGCCTTCATATTTATAACCATCTTTACCACGAATGCGTTGATCGCCGCCGGAGGAGAATGAGTATTGTCCTTTGGCCGAGGGGCCATTGCCAGTGAGTAATACACAACCTACATCGGACCATTGGCGAGTGTGATCGAGGGCGATATATAACTCATCAACCGTTTTTGGACGAAAGGCATTGAGGCAATCTGGACGGTTGATGGCGATACGCACTGTGCCGTGGGCTTTGGCTCTATGGTAAGTGATATCGTCGAAATTAAATCCGCTGACTTCATCCCACAGTGCGGGATCAAAAATATCTGATACTGGTTTAGTCATGATACAAGGCCTATGTAATTGAAGTTCAAAGGCTAGGCGGAATCATGTCTTTGGTCAATCGCCTAAGCGTCATGCTTAGTGATGGGCTGCAAAATTCCGTTTGCCTGTTAGTGGAATTAGAGGTTATCGCAGATAAATAGCAAGTTATCTCGGCTAAAAATGGGATGCTCAGTGGCTGTAGTGCCACAGTAGTTTTCTTTAAAATCAGCAATGCCATCTTCGGTGAGTGGGATTTTATTAAACTCTTCAGCCTCAGATGCTGATAGCCGCTCCAATATCTCTGTTCGTGCTTTCGTGAGATTTTGATTAATTTTAATTATCTGAGTGCCCATTGCTGAGCTCACTTTGCTTTCTATCTTTTGAACCATTTCCTCTGTTTTTGCTATAGGTGCATCTAGTTTATCTGTTTCGGTGTATAAGTAATATAATGCACCACAAAGGAGCGCTAATATGATCCAACCTTTCATCTTTTAGTCCAACATAAGTGAATAACCATTAATAATATGGGTATAATAAGCCAGTTTTCGTCCAATATTAAAGCAGTAAAAGGCTGTCACGATGAACGCAGAATCTAATAACAAGGACTATTCGAAAACCAATCGAATTAAGATTCACCAGCCTGATGCAGATAAGGCTGATCGCTTTAACCCCCGTAATCGGATTTATGTCCGTGCAATCGATGGATTATGGAGTAGTTTACGCCGCCGCATGGGCTGGATAGCAATGCTCTTCTTCCTGATATTACCTTGGATCCCTTGGGGAGACCGTCAAGCCGTATGGTTTAACCTCGCTGAGCAGAAATTCCATGTCTTTGGCTTAACGATTTGGCCGCAGGATCTGACCTTACTTGCCGCTCTCTTTATGATAGCCGCCTTTGCGTTATTTTTTGTGACAACCTATCTCGGCCGAGTCTGGTGTGGTTACACTTGCCCGCAAACCGTATGGACATTTATGTTCATCTGGTTTGAGGAAAAACTCGAAGGTGCCCGTAATAAGCGCATTAAGCTAGATCAAATGCCATGGGGTTTTGACAAAATCTGGCGCAAAACCGCAAAACACACTGCATGGATAGTACTTTCGCTCATCACGGCAATGACCTTTGTGTCCTATTTTGTGCCGAGCCGTGAAGTCTATGTCGATGTATTTACCCTTAATGCATCAGGCGCAATCTACTTCTGGGTGGTGTTTTTTACCTTAGCGACCTACGGTAATGCGGGTTGGATGCGTGAAATCATGTGTATCCATATGTGCCCTTACGCGCGTTTCCAATCGGCGATGTTTGATAAAAACACCTATATCGTTGGTTACGATGCAAAACGCGGTGAGACCCGCGGCCCGCGCTCACGTAAAGCCGACCCCAAAGAAATGGGTCTAGGAGATTGTATTGACTGCGACCTTTGTGTTCAGGTTTGCCCTACCGGTATCGATATTCGTAATGGCTTGCAATATGAATGTATTAACTGTGGTGCCTGTATTGATGCGTGCGACCAAACCATGGAGCGGATGGGATACCCTCTAGGGCTGATTAGTTACACCACCGAAAATAAACTCGAAGGTATTAAAGAGAAGGTACTGCGTCCGAAGCTGGTGGGTTATGGTGTGGTGCTGGCCGCGATGATACTTATCTTTATCTATGCGAGTGCGACAATTGCGCCTGTGCGTATGGATATTATCCGCGACCGTAATCAACTCTATCGAGAAAATGATCGAGGTTTGATTGAAAACACCTTCACCTTGAAGATCCTGAATAAGACAGAGCAAGCTCATGAATACACTATGAGTGTTGAAGGCCTCAACAACTATAAGTGGTATGGACCTACCTCAGTGACGATTGCTGGTGGAGAGGTATTAACTCTACCTATTAGTATCGGGGTCGATCCGGTCGAACTTTCGCGTTCAGTGACAAACATCGAGATAAAAGTGAAAACCCATATTGATGGTGAAGAAGTCGAAGTCGAGCAAGAATCGCGATTCTTTAGCCCATAGTTACTGTTTCGTTAACCAAATGAGTTTAAAAAGGGACTGTTTAGTCCCTTTTTTATTCATGTTGCTGGATATCTAGGCGTCTAGATGATTAATCGTAATTTTCTGACAAAAAGCGCTTGCACAAAAGTTTTCGCTGCCTATAATGCGCATCCACTGACACGGCAGACAGCGAAAGCCAACGCGGTTACAGTGCGAATCGAGTGCAAAATGTGCTGTTGATTCGAAAGCCTCAAGAAGTTTGTAAAAACGCCTTGACGCGACAAGGGAAATGCGTAGAATACGCAGCCCTGACCTGCTGAGCGGTAACGCGAAGTGAATGGTCAAACGCTCTTTAACAATCTAAACAAGAAATCTGTGTGGACACTCACAGGTGTTGAGTTAATCGAAATTACTTTACTTTCGAGTGAGTAATCAAAGAATTAAATCAATGAATGAGTGTTCATAGCAATATGTACATACAGTAATGTATGAATTGAAACGCAATGCTTCTTAGTGAGCAAAGCGGA
>NZ_AKZL01000166.1:0-3476 GCF_000282755.1 Shewanella sp. POL2 | reverse complement strand
CTGACCGACGAGGGTATTGACCGGCGTTACTACGAATTATGCGCCCTGTCGGAGCTGAAGAACGCACTGCGCTCTGGTGATGTTTGGGTGCAGGGTTCGCGTCAGTTCAAGGACTTCGACGAATACCTGGTGCCGATCGAGAAGTTCGCCACCTTGAAGCTGGCCAGCGAATTGCCACTGGCCGTGGCCACCGACTGCGACCAATATCTGCATGACCGACTGGAATTATTGGAGGCGCAACTCGCCACAGTCAACCGCATGGCGGCGACCAACGACTTACCGGACGCCATCATCACCACTGCATCGGGCCTGAAGATAACGCCGCTGGACGCAGCGGTGCCAGACGCCGCGCAAGCCTTGATTGACCAGTCGGCGATGTTGCTGCCGCACCTCAAGATCACCGAGTTGCTGATGGAGGTCGATGAATGGACGGGCTTCACGCGCCACTTCACACACCTGAAGACCGGCGACACGGCCAAGGACAAAACCTTGCTGATGACGACGATTCTGGCTGATGGTATCAATCTTGGGCTCACCAAGATGGCCGAGTCCTGCCCTGGCACCACCTACGCCAAGCTGTCTTGGCTGCAAGCCTGGCACGTTCGCGACGAAACCTATTCGACGGCGCTGGCCGAGCTGGTGAACGCACAGTATCGACAACCCTTCGCCGGAAACTGGGGCGACGGCACCACGTCATCGTCGGACGGCCAGAACTTCCGAACCGGCAGCAAGGCAGAGAGCACCGGGACATATCAATCCGAAGTATGGAAGTAGCCCTGGGCGGACGTTCTATACCCATATCTCCGACCAATACGCGCCCTTCAGCGCCAAGGTGGTCAACGTCGGCTTGCGCGACTCGACTTATGTGCTCGATGGCCTGCTGTACCACGAGTCTGACTTGCGTATCGAGGAACACTACACCGACACGGCGGGCTTCACCGATCATGTGTTCGGCCTGATGCACTTTCTGGGATTCCGGTTCGCGCCGCGCATCCGCGACCTGGGCGACACCAAGCTGTTCATTCCCAAGGGCGATACTGCCTACGATGCACTCAAGCCGATGATTAGCAGCGACAGGCTGAACATCAAGGCTATTCGCGCTCATTGGGATGAAATCCTACGGCTGGCCACTTCGATCAAGCAGGGCACGGTGACGGCCTCGCTGATGCTGCGCAAGCTCGGCAGCTATCCGCGCCAAAACGGCTTGGCCGTCGCCCTGCGCGAGCTGGGGCGCATCGAGCGCACGCTGTTCATTCTGGATTGGCTGCAAAGCGTGGAGCTGCGCCGCCGCGTCCATGCGGGGCTGAATAAGGGCGAGGCGCGCAACGCGCTGGCCAGGGCGGTCTTCTTCTACCGATTGGGTGAAATCCGCGACCGCAGTTTTGAGCAGCAGCGCTACCGGGCCAGCGGCCTCAATCTGGTGACGGCGGCCATCGTGTTGTGGAACACGGTCTATCTGGAGCGTGCCACCAGTGCTTTGCGTGCCCACGGCATGGCGCTGGACGACACGTTGCTGCAATATCTGTCCCCGCTGGGGTGGGAGCATATCAACCTGACCGGCGATTACCTATGGCGCAGCAGTGCCAAGGTCGGTGCGGGGAAGTTCAGGCCATTGCGACCGCTGCCACCGGCTTAGCGTGCTTTATTTTCCGTTTTCTGAGACGACCCCTATCAAAACGGTTTCCAACCGACTGTAATTTTTACTTCTCTTGACTCTATAGCGGCTATAGAGTTTACAATTGCGATCAATAATCATTAGCGATTCATGAATAAGAGAACACCGAGATGTTTGATTGCAGATTGCAACGCCTGAAACGAGCCACCCTTCATGCCATCATATTTCTGATGCTGCCACTTTCTCTATCTGCCGGGGCGAATGAAGCTGAGATCCCAGACAACGTTACTCAACTCCGGCAACTGGCACAGCTCGCTGAATACATAGGCGTTGATTATGCCGAAGCGGTGAAAAACGGTCAGGTAATTAATGACAATGAATATCAGGAGATGGTGGAGTTTTCACAACTGATTGTTAGCAAGAGCTCGCTGGCCGCCACTGCTGATGCAGAGTCACTCGCAGTGCAAGCAATGGCATTGCAGAGGGCCATCCATGATAAGAAAGGTGTTGATGAGATCCGTCAAATGAGTGCCAGCCTACGCGGCACATTGTTGGGATTGATGCCACATTTATCCCTGCCGGAACGGATATTACCTCAAGAAAAAATCCGGCCGGTATTTGAGACTAACTGCGGATCTTGCCATGGAGTATCTGGTCAAGGTGACGGAGTGCTGGCAGCACAACTCGATCCCGCACCCACGGACTTTACCGATAAAGAGCGGGCATTAAATCGATCAATTTTGGGTTTATACGACGCCATTACCAATGGCATTGACGACACCGCCATGCCATCTTTTCAACAACTAACGGAGCAAGAGCGTTGGTCAATGGCATTCTATGTCGGTGGACTCGCTTTTCAATCCAGCGAACCTACTCACAATGATTTGAATATTACCAAACTGCAGCTGATTAATCACAACCCACTGCAACTGGCAGCAGCACGCCCTGATATAACCCTACAAGCTTTGGAGAGTTTACGCGCTAACCCCTCGGCATTATTCAAGGCATCCCAAGATCCCTTGGCAATCACATGGAATCGACTTCAAGCCGCCCAAAAAGCGCATCAGAAGGGAGATTTTTCAACCGCAAGTGAACTCGCCGTCAGTGCTTATCTGGACGGTTTTGAACTGATTGAAAACAGCCTCGATGCGCATGACAAAGCACTGCGCCAATCCATCGAGTCCAACATGATGGCACTACGACAATTGACCAGCCGCCCCGACGTAAACGGAGAATTGGGTGCGCTAATGGCGGAGACGCGGCATTTGTTGGATGACGCACAACGTTTGTTATCAGAGTCCACCTTGTCCGAAGGAACTTTATTCACTGCTAGTCTGGTCATATTGTTGCGCGAAGGCCTGGAGGCATTGCTGGTTATCATTGCCTTAACGACGGTTTTGATAAGAACCGGGCGTCGGGATGCGCTTAAATATGTCCACATAGGCTGGATTGCGGCATTACTTGCCGGTGGTGCCACCTGGATCGCCGCTCAATCGTTGATCACGATCAGTGGTGCCAATCGTGAAATCATGGAGGGAATTGCCGCTTTATTGGCCGCGTTGGTACTGCTCTATGTTGGGATCTGGATGCATAGCAAAACCCAGGCTGCACAATGGCAAGCCTACATTCAGCAACATGTCGATACCCAACTTAAGTCTGGCACCTTGTGGGGGCTGGTGGCGTTGGCATTTGTGGCGGTTTACCGGGAGGTGTTTGAAACCGTATTATTTTATCAATCGCTGTTAACGCAGGCGGTATCAACCCAATATTCTTCTGTTGGTGGTGGCTTTGCGCTCGGTTTGTTGCTGTTAGCCATATTGGCGTGGGTGTTGATTCGCTTTTCCGTCAAGCTGCCGATCGC
>NZ_AKZL01000165.1:0-3498 GCF_000282755.1 Shewanella sp. POL2 | reverse complement strand
TATCCCCTGTGTGCCTTGGGTGCCCGGTAACGCGCCACTTTAGCGCGCTCGTCCTCACTCAAGAGCGCCATACAGGCACTCGTGCTAGCCGCATCCATTTCGGTTAATGGTATAAAAAAAAGCTCAATATTCATTAATTTATCCCAACAACACCTGAGTTTAACGGCAGCCCTATTCTACTCAGTTCTGCTCGGCTGACGAACAATATCTGAACCTTACCAATAACCAACTGAATTTTAAAAACTATTTTTGATGAAATTGCATTTAGCTGCTTTGTTCGAAAACAATTTGATCATTAAAAAACCATTTCAAGTCCCATATGATTGTATCGAGCAAAAACCTAGGGTAATCTGCATCACCACTGTGTACTGTAAAACACCCAAAAACACGGGTTTTAAGCCTCTTTTAAGCATGAGTGTTGACTCAGTTAAAATGGCAATATCATGCAGTCCCGATAGATTATGTGGGTGAAAATAATAATGATGGGACCGCACTAACAAGTATGAGTTTTCCAAAAGTCGACACTCAAGTTTCTGATAACGCTCGCATAAAGAAATTGAGCACAGAGAAAAAGTCTCGCCATAACACGGCAAGGCACCGCAATGCCACCACCACGCCGGAAATGCGCCACTTTATTCAGCAATCTGAATTGAGTGTGAGTCAGCTCGCCAAAATTTTAAATATTACCGAAGCCACAGTGCGTAAATGGCGCAAGCGCGAGTCAGTGAACGACAGCCCGAATACCCCGCATAACCTCAATACCACCCTCACCCCAATTGAAGAATATGTGGTGGTGGGACTGAGGTATCAGCTAAAACTGCCACTCGATAGGCTACTTAAAGCGACGCAAACCTTTATTAATCCCAATGTATCGCGCTCAGGTTTAGCCCGCTGCCTTAAGCGTTATGGGGTTTCGCGCCTCGATGAGTTTGATCAAGAACTTGTGCCTAAACAGTATTTTAATCAATTACCGATTGCCCAAGGCAGCGACGTACAAACCTATACGGTTAACTCCGAAACCTTAGCCAAGGCGCTCGCTCTGCCAAGCACAGATGGCGACACCGTAGTGCAAGTGGTGTCATTAACGCTGCCACCGCAATTAACCGAAGCCGAGCCTAAATCAGTGCTCCTTGGTATAGATAGCAAGACAGATTGGATTTATATCGATATTTATCAAGATAGTAACACCCAAGCGGCCAATCGCTACATCGCCTATGTGCTGAAGGATGGGCCGTTTCATCTGCGTAAATTGCTGGTGCGCAACTACCACACATTTTTAGCCCGCTTTCCTGGTGTGCAAACCCCAAAAGCCCTCGCTAAATCCCTTAATAAGGCACAGCCACCCGCTTTGCCAGTGGAGACTCTTTATGAGCCATACCCCATCACAGCCTCAATTATCAACCGATGAAAAAGCCGATAAGAGACTGAATAAACGCTTAAAAGATATGCCAATTGCCATCGTTGGCATGGCGAGTATCTTTGCGAACTCCCGCTATTTGAATAAATTTTGGGATTTAATTTGCGACAAGATTGATGCTATCACCGACGTGCCCAAATCCCACTGGTCGATTGATGACTATTACGATGCGGATAAGTCCAAGGCCGATAAGAGCTACTGCAAACGCGGTGGGTTTATGCCTGAGGTCGACTTCAATCCGATGGAGTTTGGTCTGCCGCCCAATATTTTGGAACTCACCGACAGCTCACAATTACTCTCACTGGTCGTAGCCAAGGAAGTCCTACAGGATGCCAATCTGCCAGACGATTACGACCGTGACCGCATCGGCATCACACTCGGGATTGGCGGCGGTCAAAAACTAAGCCATAGCCTCAATGCGCGCCTGCAATACCCAGTGCTGAAAAAAGTATTTAAAAGCAGTGGCCTGAGCGATGAAGATAGCGAGCTGCTGATCAAAAAATTCCAAGATCAATATGTCCACTGGGAAGAAAACTCTTTCCCCGGCTCCCTTGGCAACGTGATTGCCGGACGCATCGCCAACCGTTTCGATTTAGGTGGGATGAACTGCGTCGTCGATGCCGCCTGTGCGGGTTCGCTTGCCGCCATGCGTATGGCGCTCACCGAACTGACCGAAGGTCGCAGCGACATGATGATCACCGGCGGTGTCTGTACCGACAACTCGCCCTACATGTATATGAGTTTCTCAAAGACGCCCGCCTTTACGACCAATGAGCAAATCCAACCCTTCGATATCGACTCTAAGGGCATGATGATTGGCGAAGGCATCGGCATGGTCGCCTTAAAACGCCTCGACGATGCCGAGCGCGATGGCGACCGTATCTATGCGGTAATCAAAGGCGTAGGCGCCTCATCCGACGGTAAATTTAAGAGCATTTATGCACCGCGCCCCGAAGGCCAAGCCAAGGCATTAGAACGCGCCTATGATGATGCAGGCTTTGCGCCGCACACCGTTGGCTTGATTGAGGCCCACGGCACAGGCACAGCCGCAGGTGATGTGGCCGAATTCAATGGCTTAACCTCAGTGTTTTCTAAGGATAATGAGCAGTTACAGCATATTGCCTTAGGCTCAGTTAAATCTCAGGTCGGTCATACTAAGTCCACCGCAGGCACGGCGGGTGTGATTAAAGCAGCATTGGCGCTGCACCATAAAGTCTTGCCACCAACAATTAACGTTAGTCAGCCCAACCCTAAATTAAACATTGCCCGCTCGCCCTTTTATCTCAATACCGAGGCACGCCCTTGGATCCAACGCAGTGACGATACGCCGCGCCGCGCTGGGATCAGCTCCTTCGGTTTTGGGGGCACTAACTTCCATTTAGTGCTCGAAGAATATCACCCAGAGCACGCGCGCGATGACGCCTATCGCCAGCGCAGCGTGGCGCAAAGCTGGCTGTTTGCCGCCGCCGACAAAACCGCGCTGCTTGGCGAATTAAAAACCGCGCTACAGCAAGCAACTGCGGCCAAAGCAGAACTTTCTCAGGCGCATTTTGTTGCCTTTGCAAAAGCCTACGCCCTGCGTGAACTAGCGCCGCAATCGGCCCGTCTTGGCTTTATCGCCAAGGACTATGCCCAGTTACAGACTCTGTTAACCCAAGCGATAGCGCAGCTAGAATCCAATAGCGCCGAGGGCTGGCAACTGCCCTCAGGGATAAGTTTCCGCGCCCAGGCTCTGGTCAAGGATAACCACAAGGTCGCGGCCTTATTTGCCGGCCAAGGCTCACAGTACCTGAATATGGGACTGGAAATTGCCAATAACTTCCCCGAGCTTCGTCGCCATATTCACGCCAGCGATAAAGTGTTCAGCGACCGTGGTGAGGCTTCACTTTCAAGCGTGCTATACCCGATCCCGGCCTTCGATGATGAATCGAGAAAAGCGCAGGAAAGTGCGTTAACCAATACTCTGTATGCCCAAAGCGCCATCGGCGCGCTCTCAATGGCGCAGTACACCCTGTTGACTCAGGCGGGTTTCGCCCCGGATATGCTCGCAGGCCATAGCTTTGGTGAACTCTCGGCCCTGT
>NZ_AKZL01000164.1:0-3532 GCF_000282755.1 Shewanella sp. POL2 | reverse complement strand
CCGCTCAAAGAACGTCAAATTCAAGTCACGGGTAAGGTTGATGCCGATGGTAATATCACGGTCCCCCAAGACGAGCCATCGGCTCCTGTTACCGAAGTGATTGATAAGATTAATAAAGGCATTGCGGCGCAGGTTGCATCGAGTGATACCTCTGATGCCGTAAATGCCATAGAGGTTGAAAATAGCGATACAATTGAACCTCCAACAGCAACCTTGGCCGTTGGTTCTGTGCAATCTAGCCAAGCTGAAAATCCGCAGATTTCCTCACAGCGACTCGAATCATCCGCTCGCTTGTTCAACAAGGGTGCATTGAATCTTAACCAAAGGGACAGCAATGCGGTTCGTTTCTATGATGCGGTAGCCGCAGCAGCGCTAGCCAGTAATCAAAACTCAACACTAGTGCACAATGAGTCGAGTGTTGATGCACATCGTGGGGAGATAGCTGAACCAATAGACGATTCTGCATTGGTGTCTAGCTCGACTGTTTATGGGGAGAATAGTCTTATTTCCAATGGATTAACACTTGAGTCATCAAACCGCCAAGACACTCGCGGCCTGTTCAACCATCAAACTTTAGCACTGCATCGTCCGCGTTTCTTAGATGTGAATGTCTAGCCTCTAATTCTCGATATTCTCGCAAATATTAACCGAGTAGCGTTTGCCCATTAAGGCAAATCGCTTAAGCGTGCTCTGTTTGCAAGTTCATTAGCCATGAATCAAATAACAGTGACTCTCGATTTGCCAAGCGCTCATTTTTCCGTGCTAGAGGAAACAACCTCAGCGTTATCAATCGGTAGTGCTCACACCATGGTGCTTTAGGATATAAGAGGCCAGCAGTTTCGAGGCGGGGCCTTGGTGATCGCGGTTGGGTATCACAAGGCTAAGCATTATCCGTCGTTTCTGGCTGCCTTGCAGGTGTAAACGCACCAGTTTACCCGCGGCTAATTCTTCTTGGATAAGGAAGGATGGGATCCAACAAAAACCAATTCCCTGGTTTAAAATAACTTTCGCCTCATGGAAGTTAGATACTGTCCAGCGCTGCTCGGCTTTGAGCCAGCCGATATCAATGTTAGATTGCACGCCCGTGTCTTTGATCACTAATTGCAGATGCTGTGCCAACAGTTTGTCATCATCTAAGGTGCCAATGTCGGCTAAGGGGTGGCTCGGGTGGCAAACCAGATGCAGCTCTTGTTCACATAGAGGCTCGGATAAATAGCCTTTGGGTGGGATGCCTGCACAAATGGCGATATCGACTTTATTCTGCAGGATCAGCTCCTGCGTCCCAGTGATCACTGAATCAAGCATAATAATGCGAGTACCACGGCTATGGGGCAGAAAGTCACTTAGCGCACATACAAGGCTTTCCATCGGATAGACAATTTCACGGGCAATGGTCAGCGTTGGCTCCCAACCTTGCTCTAGGTTGCTAGCAAGTTGTTCTAATTCATTCACAGATTGAGTGACATGGCGTGAACGTCGCAGTAACACTTCGCCCTGTGGTGTTAGGTAAGCTTTGCGGCCTCGAACTTCGAGTAGCTCAATTCCCAATTGATGTTGCAACTTGGCGACAGCATGGTTGAGAGACGATTGGCTCTTGTTGAGTTTTTCTGCCGCCTGCGCATAGCCGCCATAATCGACGACGGCCTGTAAAATACGCCATTGCTCAAGGGTGGATTTAGCGCGAGTCATGGAGATCCTAATGTCTAACGACAGTTTTCTAAAAAAACGATAGGTTTAGCCCTATAGTGGCGAGTCATGATCGTTTATTCAATAGTATCGGTGATTTAATTGGGAGACGATAATCGCGGCGATGTGCAGCGGTATGATTATTACTGACGGTAAGATTACGCGTGGATATTGTTTGCTGGTGTGTGCAAATCACCGTTCCCATTGTGTTAAGCCGCTAAAAAGCACAATTGCTTGCGTTAGCGTGCGATCCTAAGACAACGATAATCCTCTGGATAAGCGATGCCGCATCAACGGGATCGCCAATAGTAGCGTGTAGTTGCTCACTTAAGGTGAGTGCAGCCTCATTGACTACCAACAGATTAAAAAGCCCAAGTTTATCTTGGCAGTCTTGTGTGGATAAATAGACAAATTTAGCTAATTGCGTTTGCCACAGGGATTGATAATAGCGTGGGCCTTCATTAGCGATTGCATTGAAACTATATGCATAGTCAATTGGTTGTTCCCAATTTGCGCCAAAACTCTTACTGAACTCTGCTTGTAGATCGGGATAGCTTTTCTGTTTTAAAGACTGATAAAAATTAAGCGCCACTTTAGCGCGAAACACATTAAGTTGTTTGGTATAGGCCTTGGCGAGTATCTCCCTTGGCGCTATATGTTGAATATCATATTTTGGAAAGAGTGTTTCGTGTAATACATTGGCTAGCCAAAGGCTTGGTAACTGATTTGAATCGAGACTCGGGCCTAAGGTATTGTTTAGATAAAAATGGCTTCCCCGTGCAAGTGCTACAACAGCTTGGGCTAACGCATTGCAAAAACGTTCAATATCTTTGTCACTGTTGAGTGTGGGATTAAGCTCGAGTGCCTGTTGACCAAACTGTTGGCCAATTACACTTTGTCTGAGGGTATGTTGACTGGCACTGGCATGCCGACTATTTACGTCAAGATACACTTCACCAAGCAAACGATGTTGGTGGTAAACCCGGATGATTTGTTGCTGCCGTTGAGCCGCGGTTGATGCAATATGCCCATCTATCACTTCAAAACTCAATCCATACTCACCGAGAATAGCAAAAGCATTATCGAGCACTTCGCCAGTGTGTAAGGAAATCTGTTTGGCACTACTTAGCTGCGATAATTTACGGCCGACATCCCAAGGTGCGACTCCAATTGATTCAGTTTGGCTGTCGAGAAACTGTTTTACTAACGCAGGAGAATTGAGTTGCTGTTCAGCCAAGCTGTAACTGGCAAAATCGATAAAGTTTGCGTCATTTGCCATTTGTTGACGCAATTCTGCAATACGATGCAATGCGAGTTGGTTATGCTCGCGGGCACGACCTTGATAGGCCTGCCACAGAATTTGCCGACAGTGGCGATCGGGTTGTTTTAAGAGATAACCGACAATCGTGCCGGAAAACGTTGTATTTGATGTTTCTGTGGCGTTGTCGGCTGCATCAACGGCGACATTTTCTGTGTTGGCAGTAGTAACCTCAGTTGGCAGTTGGCATTGGGTTGCTTGAACCGCTAAATGAAATTGTTGACTGCCTAATCCTTGTCGAATAGTGGCTTGTGCTGTGTGCAGTTTGGCCTTATCAAGGGGGGATTGATGCTGACGTAGTAATGCGACTAATTGTTCACCGAATAAGAGTTGATCTTGGGTGAGATGCTCATCATTGCTATGTTTATCAGCCGCATCAGTGAGCTCATCGACAAGTTGGTTGAATGCAGCTTGGCTCAGCAGGTCGTTTAGGATATCGGCAAGGCGCAACTGGACATTGCAGTAGTCCTTGGCGTTACTTCGCCCGAGAGAGATAAACCGTCGGTAGTAGTTGAGTCTATCATTAAT
>NZ_AKZL01000163.1:0-3551 GCF_000282755.1 Shewanella sp. POL2 | reverse complement strand
ATTGCATACGATTTACCCGGTTCCTACGAGGAATGCCCTCCATCAATTGTTGACTTAGCGGTACGCGATCGTCGTTGGTGTCAGGGTAACTTGCAGCACTCACGTATTCTGCCAACTAAAGGGTTGCATTGGGTTAGTCGCCTGCACTTAATGACGGGTATTATGGCGTACTTATCTTCGCCATTTTGGTTGTTATTGATTTTAACGGGGTTGATGCTCGCTTTGCAGGCCCACTTTATTCGTCCAGAGTACTTCACCGATCAGTTCTCATTATTCCCAACGTGGCCAATCATGGACTCGGATAGGGCATTGAGACTGTTCTATATTACTATGGTGGTGTTATTTGGACCGAAGATCTTTGGCGTGTTGTTGCTGTTAAAAGATGGCAAATTTGCCCGCAGCGTAGGCGGGCGCATTAAAGCGATGCTCAGTGTGCTATTTGAAGTCATTCTCTCAGCATTGATCGCGCCAATCATGATGTTCATCCACTGCGGTGCGGTAATGTCGATTCTGATGGGACGTGATAGTGGTTGGTCTCCACAGCGCCGTGACGATGGTAGCATGCCTTGGTTAACCCTGATTTATCGCCACCGTTGGCATATGCTTGCAGGTGTGATGTTGGGGTATGCCGCGATTTTGGACTCCTTAACATTGCTCGCGTGGATGAGCCCCGCCTTGATTGGTTTGTGGTTAGCGGTGCCCATTTCGGCTTGGACCGGTTCGATTAAAATTGGGGAGTTTTTCAAACGTATTGGGATCCTCGCCACTCCAGAAGAACGCAGTCCTGCGCCTATTTGTATTAGGGCACAAGAAGCGCGTGCGGCTTACCAAGCGCATATTGAACAGCCTTGGACATTAGCACAATTACTGAAAGACCCTGCGCTGATGGAGCTTCACTTAGCCATGGTTGATAAACAGCCACTACGTGCCGCCGGAACGCCGATTGAACCAGTTGAAGCCATTGTGCACGTCAAAGTACATGAAGCACAGTGTCAGCAAAGTGCCTTAGCACTCTTTAATCGCCAGGAAATGGCTTTAGTGCTGGCTAATCCGCTAATGCTGCGGAGTTTGCAAAAACTACCAGAACAGTTTGTGCCAGAGGATCTGGTCTCCTTCTGTTAATTACTTTCTATTACGCTAAATAGTAAAAATGCCACTGATGATCAGTGGCATTTTTGTTTTAGGTCGATAGTGAGCTGCATTTTACGAACAGCTTCAGCTATAGTGATCTTAATACTAATCTCGCTCTGGATAATAAATGTATCGCAAACAATTCGTTGCACGACTTACAGGATTGAATTGACTTGCTATAGGCTCGTTTTTTGCGCCTACATTTGCCTTGTTTTTAGCGCAAAGTGCAGTTTGAGATTAGGCATTTGATTTTTTGCTGTACTGATTGCATTTATCCATCTCTTAACCTACCTAAGTTACTGTTGTCAAAGGGAGATGTCTATGGTGTCTGTGACTCGTTTTGCGCGGTGTTATCTCTTGGGGGGTTGCACATTTAAATGGTATTTAAAAGCGCTGTTGATGGTGTTTACATTCGTTTCGAGTGCACCACAAGCCGCTGAGTCGACCGAACTAACACATGGTTCTACAGAGCTAGACATTTCTATTACACAACTACTCGATCAGACATTGTTGCTTGATCTTGCCGATGTCAGTCCGGTATTTCGAGCTAATTATCAAAAACTCAGCCAATGGCAACATCGGCCCTTGAGTACTGATGAACAAGCCGAACTGCTTAAGATGCACCAACAACTGGAACGCTATTGGTATTACCTCGATCAGCAAGCGGAATGTGTTGAACCTTGTATCAGTAAGGTATTTACTCAACAGGACACTCATTACCGAGCTGTGCTCTTTACGCTTAAACAGCTCATGAGGTTAGAGAACATGACTTCATGGGATACGTTAACACAGGAAGAGAAACTCACTCCTAGGCAGCAAAGTCCTTTGATTTTGCCAATTGCGAAGCGACTTTTTGTATTAGGCTTTCTGCCAAATGAACCCAGTATCGTATCTGCTGAAGAGGCTAAAAATGGGATGCTTTATAACGAGCAACTAGTGACTAGCATTAAGCAATTCCAGCAGCAACACGGCTTACAAGCAGATGGTGTAATAGGGAAACAAACCCTTTACTGGCTTAACCAATCGCCCCATACTCGGGCTAAGTTACTGGCGAAAAATATGCTGAGACAGTGGATATTGACACCACAGTTACCAGCACGCTACCTACTGGTTAATATTCCAGCATTTGAGCTCCAGTTAGTTGAAGAAGGGAAGGTGACTTTACAGTCTAAAGTGATTGTCGGTAAAGCATCGCGGCCAACGCCTTTATTAAAAAGTCAAATTTCCAGTGTTGTGATGAACCCTGAATGGCGAGTGCCACGCACGATTATTCAACGTGATATCCTGCCGCATATTCGCCATGATGGGCATTATCTTACTGAACGAGAATTTGATGCTTACGATTATGATGGTAAGCGCGCCGAGCATTCTGCAGAACAATGGCAAGTACTCGCTTCATCGCATTTTCCTTATCAGTTGGTGCAACGGCCAGGACCCAAAAATGCCTTAGGCCGCTATAAATTTCATTTCGACAATAGTTTTAGTGTGTATTTGCATGGAACTTCTGAGCCAAGTCTCTTTAAAAAGGCTAACAGAGCTTTATCATCGGGCTGTATTCGGGTCGAGAAGGTTGAAGAATTAGCACGCTGGTTTAAGAGCCATTTAGTCAATGATCAGCGCCTTTGGGATAAATTAAGTTCAGATATCACCCAATCCCAATGGTTTTCCTTGTCTGATAAGTTGCCCATATTTATTGTCTATTGGACGGTATGGCTTGATGACGCTGGGGAAGTGCAATATCGGAATGACATTTACCAGCAGGAGAGTGAGCTGAGTTATGTGGTTTCTGCAACGATTTTTAACATGCTCTAATTGATTGAACTTTTGAAGGATTTTTTAATCTGATTGTTTGCATGTCGATCAAGACTTGATTTGGATGGCAATTCACGATAGTTTGCGTTCTTAGTGTCCAAAAAACGAACAAAGGTGATGATGTGACCTTACTTTGTCCTGCCCGTAGGCAGTTGTTGTTAGGCCTCAGTGGTGTGGCATTGTGTTCCTTAATTCCTTCCAAAGCGATAGCGAGCCGTTCAACCAAAGGTGTGCGTGAGCTTAGCCTGTATAATCGCCATACGGGTGAATATAACAACGGTAGCTATTGGGTCGATGGCCATTATCAGAATGAAGTGTTGGCCGATTTTAGCCACTTGCTGCGAGATCACCGTCAAAATGTAACAGCACCGATGGATAAACGCTTATTTGATTTGCTTTATACGCTTAAGACGACGTTAAATACTGATAATGAAATCCATGTGATTTCTGGTTACCGCTCACCAAAAACCAATGCGATGTTGGCAGGTAAAAGTGGTGGTGTAGCTAAAAAAAGTTACCATATGCAAGGGATGGCAATGGATATTGCGATCCCTGGGGTCAAATTAAAGACAATCAGAGATGCGGCTTTATCACTTAAGCTAGGAGGC
>NZ_AKZL01000162.1:0-3731 GCF_000282755.1 Shewanella sp. POL2 | reverse complement strand
TGGTGTATCAGCCAGTTGTGCTCTGATGGGACTTCCTTTTAATAAAAAGTAATCAACGTAAGTCATACAGGCTAATACTGCGGCTTCATCGAGTAGGGCTTGAGTCTCCATAAAATAAATAGATAAACCGCCCCTCCCAGAAGCGACCTGTGCAGTTATCTTCTTGATTTGCTTGCCTTGCAATCGGTTCATTCAAACAGCGCATAAACCATGAAATATCACACAAACGACTGCGATAAAGGGCGATTGAATGCTTTAATCTGCTGACCTCATGCGCTTCAACTAACTCACCTTTGGCGAACTTTTGCGTTAACTCATCGCCTTTAAACAACTTATGCCACTGCTCAAGCACTTCGCGGTCAGTCCAGCGATTGGCTGTCTCGATATCCACCCGCAGCACCAAATGCAGATGATTCGACATTACCGCAAAGGCTGCCACATCAATAGCAAAAACGGCTTCAAGTTCAAAAATAATGACTCGACCCAAGCACGGCGATGGTCATAGTTTTTACCCGAGTAACTATCATCGCCACATAAAAAAGCCCGCCGAACAACGCGGCTACAGCAATGGTAATAGGGACTGATGTTAAGGTGAGAGTTCAAGACTTATCTGGGCTCTACGAGGGCGCGGCATACAAACTTCCTTGTTCAATGCTTAACCAAAGCATAGTTGGATGTTAACTACCGCGCTATTAAGGTTGGGTGTCCTGTTTTGTTACTAATGGGCGCATAAATGCTTGGCTAAACTTAGCGATGAAGGAGCACAAGCCAAGCGTTTTGCGTCCTTTTGAGTAACTTGTTAGGGATACATTGCACATTAGGTGAGGAATTCTCCAACCCAAGCAACAATATCCTTGAAGTAAGTCCCAAGCGCGGCGCCTACTATTAAAGTCACCAACCAGATTATTCCTGAAGCTATCTGTCTAAGCCTTTTACCTTGATTTGCTTGCTCTGTTAATTCACGACGCAAAGCTTCTTCCATTTCTTGTCTAAATGCTTCAAATGTCTGTTGATTAGTCTCTGCTAGCGTTTGGTATCGGTCTGCAAGTTTCTTTTTCTCATCAATGGTTGTGAGTAGTTCATTGAGCTGTCGATCTTGAGCCTCTAGATCGTCTTGCATATCCCGAATTATACTTCCAGCAGATTCTATGTGGCTTCTTGCCGCTGCAATTCTATTGTGAGCACCTTTCTCATCTTGAGTTGCTGGGAAAAATTCTTTTAAATATTTACCCGTGGCACCACTGGTAATTCTTTTTATTTCTTCATCAGTATATAAGGCACCTGTTAATGCTCTAACCAACTGAGTAATTAGCGCACCATAAAGATTCATCATTGGCACAAACTCCTTTGAATGCCTAACATTTTATTCGTGCGCATGCGCGTTTACCTCGTTAGACCAGTGAAAACGCGCACGGTTAACTATCTGTATGCAAAGAACTTATCAGCTTTCTGCCAAATACACCATCTGGAAAAACACGCATGCGCATTTTCCAAACCTATTAACTAAAAGCCAGCTAATATAGTTATTTGATTTTATAGCGTTTTTGGCCCATGGGATGACCTTTATTCTAAGTGTCCATACAAACCTCCTCAGGTTGTCATGAATAGACACTTAAATTTTAGGAAATGGCGCTCATAGCTGAACAAATATGGATTATAAGATCTCATGCATAAATGAAATTAAAGCGGAGTCTAAAAATGGAATGCTGAATTGCTTTGGGGCAAAAAGCTTTTAGCCTGATGAACAGTTCAATGGTCGTTAAGATTGCCACTGTTGCAACTGTGACCGTTGGCGGCATGGCCGCTCTTTCACATCTGACCCATAAGGATATGGGAAATGCCACTATGATGTCGGGAACATCATAGGCCATGTGAACGTGGCATTTACACTTCCATGTGTTGCAGATGCCGCCGTCGAGTCTATAGGGATACTTCTTGTTAAATAGGCGGCGTGTCACTGGGGAAGTAGTGGCAATGTATTAATGCCATATTCGATTCAGCTTTGGCTGCGTTGCTGGAAAAACAATGACAATCAATATCTGCACTATGTGACTATAAAATTCGAAGAACCCTTAACATTATTAATGGCGGCAAACCAATACGCACTCTGCCATTTTTGTATAACACTTTATTCTTCCTAACAAATTAACTTTTCGCTTTGCTCTGGGCGGATAAACCAAGGTTTGAATAAAAATCCCTGTACTAGATCGACATTCAGCTCGCGGGCTAGCTGGAGCTGGGCGTCGGTTTCTATGCCTTCGAGGATACATTGTTTGCCAGTGCGTTTGCCAAATTCAATCAATGCACTGAGTAGTGCGATGCCGTGAGGTTCGGCAACTAAATTTAGCCAGTGACGATCAAACTTCAGATAATCCACATTCATCATTAAATCGACCGACAGCATGGAGTGGGGCGCACCGATATCATCAAGTGCCACGTTTATATTTGCTGCTTTAAATTGATGAAACAGTTGATTGGCAAGCTCGGCGTCATTAATGCAGGTATTCTCAATAATCTCTACTGTGACTTGCGGGTGACTGGAGAGTAGGTCGAGTAACTTTTGGGTATGCACGCCGTTAGCTGCATGGGGATCGACATTCACAAATAAGCTTTGTTCAGCGGGGGCGTGTTTAAGCTGAAAGGCTTTGGCCTGATACTCGATCGAAGCAAGTGCATCGCTGTTCTCGTGTAACTGCTCAAATACCAGATTAGGAGCGATGGCTTGGCCTTGCTCAAGGTAGAAACGGGCGAGTGCTTCATAACCATGAATGTGTTTAGTGTGAGGGCAAACGAAGGGTTGGTATTCGCAACTTAAGGATAAACCGCTGAGCTTGAGCATGTAGCAACGCATGGATAATGACTAATTGCTAATTATTCGCATTTAATAGTGCTAAGTGCAAATAAGTTTGCCTGAGTGATGTGCGTTTGCTGATTTTATATACATAGCTTAACGGTATGAATTTGAAACGGTATTATGTTTGTTAATGTAATAAAGGTGGCCTTTGCCACCTTTATTACATTTAGTCTTGTCCTTAGTAATGGAACTTCAGCTCAGCCTCGTTAAATAAAGGCTGTGGCTGTTGTTTTTGCGCTTCGTAAATCAAGCGATAACTTAACACGGCTTGTACATATTCACGGGTTTCGGTGAAGGGAATAGACTCGATAAAACTCATCGCATCGAGTTGACCATTTGATTCAGCTAACCAGCGGCGAACCCTTGATGGGCCTGCGTTATAAGCGGCTGTGGCTAATACTCGGTTTTGATTGAATTCCTTCAATAATTGGGCGTAATAGGCGCTGCCTAAATTTAAGTTAAGTTCGGCACTGTAGAGATCCTTTGGATCGTTGTACTTAGCACCGTGTTTTTTTGCTGTGGCCTTGGCGGTCGCGGGCATAATCTGCATTAAACCGCGGGCACCAACGCCAGACGTTGCATAGAGGAAAAACGCACTTTCGCGTCGGCTAATGGCGCGGATTTCATCGATATTAACTTTGTGCTTTTTGCTCGCATGTTCAAAGCCCGATTGATGCGCCATTGGGAAGCGTAGGGGGATGTCGTCCCAAAGTTTGCCTTGAATACTGGCTTCGACGCCAAAGTCATACCAGCCTTGATCATGGGCATAACGACCATAACGAGCACGCATGTCATTATTGCTGCGTTTGAGCAGTGCCACCCATTCATAACGGGCATCGAAATAACGATCGAGCGCCATCAGCTCCTGTACTCGCAC
>NZ_AKZL01000161.1:0-3768 GCF_000282755.1 Shewanella sp. POL2 | reverse complement strand
AGCGGCTATGACATCAACGGATTTTGGTCCAGTAGCGGCAGGTTATCAGGCGTTCAAGGGAATGTTGTTTACTCCTTCCTCTCCCGAAACCTTGCAACGGCTGATCACTTGGTTAGAGCATAACCAGCAATATCCCATGCTGTTGCAGGAGGCTCGTAAATGGTTGACTGAGCCGATAGAGCTCGAATGTGACTATAACCGCATGTGTATAGGACCGACACGCTTGTTAGTGCCCCCCTATGAGTCTGTGTATCGCGATGGGGGAAGGCAACTCAACACCGACAACACCAGCACTGTGGCCAAGTTTTACCAAAAACTAGGCCTAGTAATAGATAACAAACTCAATGAACCTGCTGATTATATTGGCAATGAAATGGAGTTTCTCTTCTGTGCCGAAGCCCTACGCCATCACCATAGCAATACCAACCCCACAGTAGCCAATGAGTTGAACCAGATGGCACAGTGTTTTTTACAACAACATCTCGGTACTTGGTTTGAATATTTCACAGACGGAATGTCACGCCATGCTCAGCTCAAGTTTTGGGACTGCTATGCCAAGGCGCTAGCCGACTTTTTGGCGAACAGATTAAATATTGCAGGGGCCCATGCCCCATCTGAAAAGCCTCGACTCGATGCTTAAGGATATAATATGAAAAGATTAATCACTGTTATCACTAGTCTTACTGCTGGCATTTACAGCTTACCGCTACTGGCGAGCGAAACGTTAATGCCCCAACCTCAACAATGGCAACCCATACAGGAAATCGCCGTTCAAGGGGATATTCCTGAACTTCGTGGAATGCCACTACAGCCTGAGTTTCCTGCGCCCTTGGCCCAAGTCAATCAAGGCTATCTCGAAACGCTCGCTCCTGCGACTTGGTGGGCCGATCTACTGACCTACAGTTTCTTTGGGATGTTTTTCGTCTTAGCCCTGTTTGTTTTAATCAATGGCAAGGCAAAACTGACTCAAGGTTTCTCTGGCCATAAAGTCAACCGTTGGAGTGGAATGGATATATTGTTCCACTGGATAGGCGCAATCGCTTGCCTACTGCTGATCGTCACCGGACTAGCGATGATCGCAGGCCGTTTTTGGTTAGAACCGAATATGGGAGCAGAACGTTGGATCGGTTTTATCGGTAGCTCTGTAGCCATTCATAACCTTATGGCCTTTCCCTTTATATTAGGTTGGTTAGTAATGGTGGTGAAATGGGCCAACAAACAACTCCCTGAAGCCTGCGACTTAGGTTGGTTTAAGGCGCTCGGCGGCTACCTCAACTTCGGCTCGTTCAAAGGTAAGCACCCTGATGCAGGCTTTGCTAACGCAGGCGAAAAACTCTGGTTCTGGTGTTTTGCCCTGTTTGGCGCTCTGATGATTGGCTCCGGTGTGGTCTTGATGTTCCCAAGCTTGGTCGCAACCAAAGATGGCGCCAATCTCGCCTTAATCCTGCATCTCGTGAGCGCTTTCGTGCTAGGGGCATTTACCGTCGTACATATCTATATGGCAACAGTGATTTCTGAAGGCGGTATGGAATGCATGCTCACAGGGAAATGCGATGAGAACTGGGCTAAGCAACACCACAATCTCTGGTTCCAGAAGTTACCTAAAAGCAAGTAAAAGCTGACGACTCGGGGTCACTGCAACTCCAAGTGAGTCAATAACGCCAGTATCCCCCCATTCGGGGGGAATCACCCACACCCATGTCCGCGATCTTTAAGGTCAGGGCTAGTTGCATCTTAAAAAACCGTTACACCCTAAAATAAGGGGAAATTATGAATAAAACCTCACTACTGCTACTCGGTCTCACGCTGCCTTTTGCCACTATGGCCGCAGAAAATCGTGATTGGGAGCAACTCGATCGCCGCCTACAACACTTAGAACAGCAACAAACAACTCAACTGCAAAATACCGAACTTAGCCTCTACGGCTCACTGAGACCGACGCTAGTCTACAGCGATAGTCGTTTGAGCGACGATTGGGATGTTGGAGATGCGCTCTCACGTATAGGAATTAAGGGTAAAACTGAATTCGCTCCCGG
The DNA here is from genome assembly GCF_000282755.1 of Shewanella sp. POL2. Lineage (NCBI taxonomy): Bacteria > Pseudomonadati > Pseudomonadota > Gammaproteobacteria > Alteromonadales > Shewanellaceae > Shewanella > Shewanella sp. POL2. Next base: position 1,732 of record NZ_AKZL01000161.1, on the reverse strand, counting down.
CTGGGCATTGCTGGCACAGGGGGAATGGAAAATAAACCTGAACGGTGATGGTAGCTTTGGTGATGCACGCTTAGCTTTTGCGGGCGTAAGCTCTCCTTGGGGACAATTCACTCTCGGCCGTCAACGCCCCGTACAATATAGCCTAGTCGCCGAATATACTGACATCTTCAATAATGCCAACTCGCCTTTCGCCTACAATCAGGAGAGTCCTTTCTTTACGGATAATCTCGCGCTCTATCAAACAAAAATCGGCTATTTTACCCTTATGGGATCCGCGCAATTTAAGAGCGAAGAGGCCAACAGTGGTGCCGATATGCTGAACGCAGGGCTTGGCTTCGACTGGCAACAGTTACACCTGGGCCTAAGTTACCTAGAGCAGGATACTTTCGAGTCAAATCTTAATACTGGCAAAGAAAATACTACTGGCTTTGCAATGGCTTATAGCTTTACCAATGGTGTCTATCTTGCCGTTGCCTATCAATATAAGGACTACCAACTCAATCAAGGCGAAGACAGAGAGGGCTATAGCCTCGATAGTGCACTCGCCCTGCCACTCGGCCAGGACTATAAGCTTAAGCTGGGTTACTTCCGATTCGACGATGGGATAAACGACTCAAGCAGTCTTAACTATCAAGGCGTTAATACCACAATAGAGTGGAATCCCAGCGCCAATGTGCGCCTACATGCAGAATACTTATATCAAGACAATGACAACCGAGATACAGATAACAGTATCGCTATCGGGGTTCGCTACGACTTCGATTTAAACTGGAAAGGTTAACCCAAACCCAGCCAAGGATGGCACTCCTCTCAACTGCGCAGATTGCTCATAAGGTACGGCGATATGCGGCGGGTGTCAGGCCAAAGGCCTGTTTAAAGCGTGCCGAGAATTTTTCTGCCGATAAATAGCCGCAGGCCAAGGCAATTTGCAGCACGGAATCCGTAGAGTTTTGCAACAGGGTTAAGCCCTGACACAAACGCACTTCGGCGAGCAATTGCCTAAAGCTAGTGTCTTCCTGCGCCAATTTACGTCTTAAACTGGCACTGCTCATATGCAACTTGTCGGCGACATCCTCTTGTTGCCATGGGGCTGAAGGATGTTGTCCCAATAAGCCCAGCACCGCTTGACTCACATTCGCAGGTTTATGACTGTAGAGCCAATTGACGCTCGCTTGCTGCGGCAGACTGAGCAGCAAGGCAGCTAAATAATGCATCTGTACCGACGTGGGTAGTGCCAAAGTCAGGCTGTGCAATAACGCATTCCAGGCAAAATCGACCGAGCGTGAAATTGTTTGCGTGGGTTTAGGTATCTGCCTGTCGGTCGCCGCCAGCATAACGCCGGAAGGCAACTCATAGGGCAAGAGGAGTTGCACCGCTCGGTAACGTCCGCTCATCGGCCGATTGACGAAACTGATATGGCTTCCGGCGGGTAACAATAATAGCTGTTCCGCATTCACGGCGAGGGTATCATCTTGCCAAAGCAACGACTTTTCCCCTTGGATCACTCTAATAATCGAGGGCTGATGCACAGGCACCCGTGAGAGTGACTGCGCCTGTTTCGAGTCGTATTCAAACATGCGGATCATACATCAGCCCTGTAATATCAGCGGTGATACACTGCGGTCAGCTTAGCGTGCCCTAAAGCTTGTGCATTGAGCATAAAGCCTAACAGCGCGGGTGAGGCATCCTTAGGTAACTCTAATGGCGACGGTAGCGCCCACACTGTAAATTC
>NZ_AKZL01000160.1:0-4101 GCF_000282755.1 Shewanella sp. POL2 | reverse complement strand
AAGAGCCAGTCAGCCAGGCGATGTGGCCAATCATATGATGGCAACCTATTATGCTCAGCGTGCGAGTGCGGGGCTCATTGTCTCTGAAGGCACACAGATTTCTCCAACTGCAAAAGGGTATGCTTGGACTCCTGGTATTTATACTCCCGAACAGATCGCGGGCTGGCGTATCGTCACTGAGGCAGTTCATGCCAAGAACGGAGTGATTTTTGCTCAGTTATGGCATGTAGGCCGAGTCACCCATCCTGACAATATTGGTGGGCAACAACCGATTTCTTCATCCGCATTAAAAGCGGAAAACGTAAAAGTGTTTGTCGATAACGGCACTGATGAACCTGGTTTTGTTGATGTCGTTGCGCCTCGGGCAATGACGAAGGCTGATATTGCGCAAGTGATCGCCGATTATCGTCAAGCAGCGCTCAATGCTATGGCGGCTGGCTTTGATGGCATTGAACTCCACGCCGCTAATGGCTATTTGATCAACCAATTTATTGATTCCGAAGCCAACAACCGTAGTGATGAGTACGGCGGTAGCCTTGAAAATCGCCTACGTTTTTTAGACGAAGTGGTTACGGCATTGGTCGATGCTATTGGTGCTGAGCGAGTGGGTGTGCGTTTAGCGCCCCTTACGACCCTCAATGGTACTGTGGATGCGGACCCGATTTTGACCTATACAGCTGCCGCTGCGTTACTTAACAAACATCGCATTGTTTATCTACATATTGCCGAGGTGGATTGGGATGATGCACCTGATACGCCACGCTCATTCAAACAAGCATTGCGTGAGGCTTATCAGGGCGTGCTGATTTATGCCGGACGATACAACGCTCACACAGCGGAGCAAGCTATTAACGATGGTCTGGCTGATATGATTGGTTTTGGACGACCTTTTATTGCCAATCCGGATTTACCCGAGCGGCTAAAACACGGCTATCCGTTGGCTGAGCATGACCCAACAACGCTGTTTGGTGGTGGCGAAAAAGGGTTAACTGACTATCCAACTTATCAAGCCTAGGGGAAAGTATGTTCAAGGCATTCAAAGGTCATGTGTTAGAAACCAAAAACCGTATTGTGATGGCTCCAATGACTCGCTCACGTAGTACTCAGCCGGGGGATATTCCGAACGAGATGATGGCCACCTATTATCGCCAGCGAGCAAGCGCAGGATTGATTATTACCGAAGGCGCACCCGTATCAGCGGTGGCGAGAGGCTATTCAATGACCCCCAGGGATTTATACTCCAGCACAGATTGAAGGCTGGAAAAAAGTCACTGAAGCGGTGCACCAAGAAGGTGGGAAAATATTTATCCAACTCTGGCATGTTGGTCGTCGCAGCCATTCGAGTGTGTCTGGCGCTGAGCCTCTTGCGCCATCGGCAATAAAAATACCCGATCAGGTATTTGGTCCATTGCCTGAAGGTGGCTTTGGCATGATTGAAACCCAGCAGCCAAAGGCGATGAGCGAACAAGACATCCAAGCGACTACCAGCGATTTTGTGCAAGCAGCACAAAACGCGATGTTAGCCGGTTTTGATGGGGTTGAAGTGCATGCAGCCCATGGCTATTTATTTGATACTTTTTTGCGCTTAGAAAGTAATCAACGGCAAGATCGCTACGGTGGCAGCCAAGAAAATCGGTTGCGTTTTTTAGTCGACACCTTACAAGCCCTTACACAGACCATTGGATCAGGGAGAGTCGCTGTGCGGATATCTCCCCATATTGGCGAGGGATTTACCGGTGACAACCCTGACATCATCCAATTAACACTCGCCTTGCTACAACACCTACAACCGATGAATCTTGCCTATGTGCATTTTTCTGAAAACATCTCGCGCTATGTGGAAGTGTCTGACGCGTTTCGTCAGCAAGTGCGCAGTGTGTATCAACATCCTATAATGGTGGCGGGGAAATTAACCAAGCAATCTGCTCAGCGTTTACTCGACCAACACTATGCTGATTTTGTGGCCTTTGGCACGCCGTTTGTGACCAATCCGGATTTAGTCGCGCGCTTTGCCCATGACTGGCCATTAACCGAGTTTGATGCGGATGCAAGGCTTACCTTGTATGGCGGCGGTGAAGCTGGCTATATCGATTATCCCGTTTATCAGGCATCGTTTTAGTGACATAGTCTAGTGGTGTCGTTTGCGGCTACTAATGGTGTAGGCGCTAAGGGAAGGGGTGAGCCAAAGGGGCTGCCTCACTTAGTGCCTTAAGCTAAAACGGCTCCGCTTGCATAGTCTGTAATTGGATACTGGGGGAATTTATCCGATATTTTGTCGCTGAGTTTGCTATCATGCCGTTTTCCCCTTGAAACCTTACGCAGGTTTCCGCTGTATGAGTCCCGCTTTTTATGTCTATTCAAACGCTGTTATCGACGGCTTTAGCTAAACGCCATGATTTTTTACTACAAGCAGAACAAGATCATACCGATTGTTTTCGGGTGTTCCATGGCACGGTCGAAGGTGTCAGTGGCTTGAATGTCGATCGCTACGGCGATAATTGGTTAGTGCAGAGTTTTCACCACACCTTAACCGCTGAGGAATTAGCTGAAGTAGTGGACGTGCTCACCCAAGAAGTAGCCCTGCCGGTAGTGTATAACGACCGCTCCGCTGGCCATTCGCGGGTGCTCAATGCGCTAAGCCCTGAACTGGATGATATTGCCAGTGCCGAGTTGGTGATGCAGGAAAATGGGATTAAATTTACCACTAAGCTACGCCACGAAGGACAAGATCCGCTGCTATTTCTTGATATGCGTATTGGCCGCGAATATGTGCGTGCACACAGTCAAGATAAAACCGTACTGAATTTGTTTTCTTACACCTGTGGTATCGGCACTGCTGCGGCCATGGGCGGCGCAGAACGGGTTGTGAATGTCGACTTTTCCTCCTTTGCACTCGCCGCAGGGCGAACTAATGCCGAATTAAACCAAGTGTCAGAGGTATGTGAGTTTGTGCAGAGTGATGCGTTTCCGGCTTTGCGCCAATTAGCTGGTTTAAGTGTGGGAGGGCGCCGCAACCAAAAATTACCCAGTTACCCCAAATTGCCGCAAACCCAATTTGATTTGGTATTTCTTGATCCGCCTCGTTATGCCAAGAGTGCCTTCGGGATTGTCGATTTAGTTAATGATTACCAAGGGTTATTTAAACCCGCATTATTATCAACCAAGGCTGGTGGCACCATAGTGTGTTGCAATAATGTCGCCAAAGTAGACCGTCAAGATTGGTTTGATAGTCTAGTTCGCTGCGTTGAAAAACAAGGCCGAGGTGTGATTGATCACACTTGGCTCGATCCCCATGAGGATTTTCCGTCATTCGATGATAATCATCCCCTTAAAATTGTGGCGTTGACCTTAAATTAACCTGAGCTCGGGATAAGTAGCGCCGCTGAATAGGCATCTTTTCGAGCCTCTCTGCGTTGCTCTGTCTCACCATAGCTCGCTATGGCGTACGACAGAGCGCCTTGATATGCGCAAAAATCTGCGCATTCAGTCGGGAAAAAGATTTTTTTATTCAAAATAATCATCTATGACATTGATTTTGTTTGTTAAATTTAGACTTTTCGACACTCGTTATCCCGAGTTCAGGTTAAATTAATCGCATTGCAAACCTAATAGGGCGACCATCTTGGTCGCCCTATTACTTTGCTTAATTTAAAGAGCCTTAAAGCGGATCGCTGTGCCACCACTGCTGGCGAGGGCTAAGGTTAGGCTGTCTTTGGCGCTGACCTCTTTGGTTTCAATCACATAATCATAGGGATTGGTTTTCCAATCGGCTTTTGCACCATCGCGGTAGATCTGGGCTTGATAGTGTTTGTTTGGATCGAGGAAACCCAGTTTAACCTTGATCTGACGGGCATTTTCATCGGTCAGCGCGCCTAAGTACCAATCCTGTTGATCTTTGGCCTGACGGGCAAATACCACATAATCACCCACTTCGCCAGCCAGTGCGATACTTTGATACCAGTCTGTTGGTACATCGCGGATAAACTGGAAGGCATCTAGATGTTTCTGATAATTGCGTGGCAAGTCGGCGGCCATTTGGATTGGGCTATAGAGCACCACATACAGGGCGAGTTGCTTCATTAAGGTGGTTTGCACGCGATT
>NZ_AKZL01000159.1:0-4104 GCF_000282755.1 Shewanella sp. POL2 | reverse complement strand
ATTCAGCTTTCACATAAATGATCTCTCATTTAGTTGTTATTTATTTTAATCAATCCATAATAGCCAAACTATTTCCTTAAGAAGCGGTAATAGGCGCTATTCCCTCTCTTAAGACAGTGGTATAAATAAGCCGAATTTTCCCCCTACACGTGAACATTTAGGATAAGTAGTCATGATTTTCTCTCAGGTAGTACTCGCACCCGCCGATCCCATCCTTGGTTTAACCGATACATTTAAGGCCGATCCGCGCCAAGATAAAGTCAACCTTGGTGTTGGCATTTATAAGGATGAAGCAGGGCAGACTCCAGTATTACAATCAGTGAAGAAAGCTGAAGCCCTATTGCTTGAGCAAGAGAAAACTAAAAACTATTTAGGGATAGAAGGGGTTCAAACCTATAATCGCGTAGTACAAGAGCTGCTATTTGGTGAAGGTAGTGATCTCGTGACTTCTGGCCGAGCAGCAACGGCCCAAGCGCCTGGTGGTACAGGTGCACTGCGTATTGCTGCCGAGTTCTTATTGCGTAATACCCCATCGCGCACTGTGTGGGTAAGTAATCCAACTTGGGCAAACCATCAAAATATTTTTGAAACTGCGGGTTTGACGGTTAAAGAATACGGTTACTACAACGCCAGTGCCCACGATATTGATTTTGATGGCATGATGACAGATCTCGCCAATGCACAGGCGGGCGACATTATTCTACTGCACGGTTGCTGTCATAACCCAACGGGTATCGATTTAACGTTAACCCAATGGGAATTAGTCGCTAATCTTTGTGCGGACAAGCAATTAGTTCCATTATTCGACTTTGCATACCAAGGTTTTGGTGCTGGTATTGAAGAAGATGCTGCTGGTTTACGCTTAGTTGCGTCAAAAGTACCAGAACTATTGGTCGCAAATTCATTCTCTAAAAACTTTGGTTTATACAACGAGCGTATCGGCGCCGTGACTGTGGTTGCACAAAATGCCGATGAAGCGGTGCGTGCATTTAGCCAAGTGAAACGTACTATTCGTGCAAATTACTCAAATCCACCAGCCCATGGCGCGTTAATTGTGAGTACGATTCTGAGTGATGCATCATTGAAAGCCCTTTGGGTACAAGAGCTGACTGAAATGCGTGAACGTATTGCCGAGATGCGTACGCTATTTGTACAAAGCTTAAAAGATGAAGGTGTGACCCAGGACTTTAGCTTTATTTCCCGCCAAAACGGTATGTTTAGCTTCTCCGGCTTAAATAAAGCACAGGTTGCCCGTTTGAAAGACGAGTTCGGCATTTATATCGTCGGCTCGGGTCGCATTAGTGTGGCGGGTATGACCAAAACTAATATGCCTGTGATCTGTAAGGCGATTGCTCAAATCCTCTAACTTAAAAGAGGCTCACGAAAAAGGACAGCTTAGGCTGTCCTTTTACTTTTATGCGGTCGATAAACTTAAGTATTATGGTTTATCAGTATAGAGAACAATTACGAAGCCAATGTTTCTAAAGGTAATTCTGACTTTATCCGCAGTATGGCGTTAAGCGCATCACGCAGACTAGCCTGATCATGCAATTGCGGATTATGACGATTTTTTAAGGGAAAATAATTAACTAGGGTGCCTAAACGCACTTGTTCCGAATGTCGCAGCACTTTAGTGATCACGGGTTTACCAATTACTTGATGGCACCAGGCTATGCGCTGCTCAATACTAAACTGGCCTGCTGGCGAAGTTTCTTCATTCAGATTATCGATAAAGACTACGGGTGCCGTTGTCATAGCTAATGCTTTAGCAAAGCAGGGTAATAAGAGAGGTGGCATCACACTCGTAAGAAAACTGCCAGGTCCCAAGATAATCAGATCCGCGCGGCAAATGGCTTCACAGGCTTCGGCTGTCGCATCAACTTGTGGCTCAAGGCATAGTGCAATGGGAGCTTCATTCATCTTGTCGACATTCACTTCACCAAACACTTTTGAGCCGGACGCTCGTAATGCTACCAAATGGGTTGGTTGCTCCGACATCGGAATGATATTGGTCTCAATTTTAAGCATATGCCGAATAAGATTGACGGCTTCGAGGGGCCTAACGCACAACTTATCTAAGGCGAGCAACATCAAATTACCTAGATTATGACCACTGAGTTCAGTTTCGCCTTGAAAGCGATACTCAAATAATTGTGAGCCGACAGAAGGACGATGAGCAAGTTGGGACAAACAATTGCGCAAATCACCCCAAGCAATGCAGTCCTGCTCGGCTCTTAATCGACCTGTAGAACCACCATTATCCGTCGTAGCAACAATACCTGTGAGACGATTGCCTAGAAAATCGAGTGATGAAAGTACACGTCCAAGACCGTGGCCGCCACCGATAGCCACTACATGATTGAATTGGTTTAAGATTTGCTGCATGAGGCTTCCTTCCTGAATACCCGTAAAATCCTATCCTGTTATCAACTCGGATAAACTCAGTTTGTTACTGCCGAGGCTAACGGAACCTTAGTATAAAAGCTCAGTCAAAAGCATGCACTAAAAATTCTCACGCATTCTAATACTTAAGCGCCGGATCGCATTTTAGATATGTGTGAATGCAGGATTGGGAAGAATTGTTGTTTTTGCATCCAAATTTCGTGAATTTCAAGATATGACATATAATCTGGCGCTTATTTTGCCACTAGTAACTCAACATCGAAGGTGACTTATTGAAAACTGGTAGAATTGGTTCGTTTACACTCGCGTTAGCCCTAGTGATCTCGGCGATTTTTTCGTTGAGATTGTGGCTCATTCCTACGACGAATGAGCCTGAATCTATTGTTAACCAATTGGAAAACGCCGTTGAGCCTGTTACACAAGTTCCTGACTTTTCTGCCATCTGTGATGTAGCAGAAAAAAAACGTGCTTTTTTTAACTTTTTGAGGCCGATTGTTCAACAACAAAACGCCATTATTGCCACTGAACGTGAATTTATCATTGATATGTTGGCAGTAATAGATAATGGCAATACGTTGTCCGAATCACAGTTAGCGCAGCTCAATCAATTATTTGATAAATATCAATATGCTGCCCGCAGTGTCGATACTAAATCCCTTAACAGCCTACTCAAACGGGTTGATATTATTCCTGAATCGATGGTGCTGATCCAAGCGGCTAATGAATCTGGGTGGGGCAGTTCTCGTTTTGCTCGTGAAGGGTTTAATTTCTTTGGTGAATGGTGTTTTAGTAATGGCTGCGGCATTGTGCCTTCTTCGCGAGGCTCAGGTAAAATACACGAAGTAGAAATATTTCCATCGGTAGACGCTTCAGTTTCCTCCTATATGCGTAATTTAAACTCGAACACAGCATATGCCTTGTTTCGCTCAATTCGAGCCGATTTACGTGCTCAGGAGGCTGAATTGAGTGCCGACCAACTTATCTATGGATTAGTGAATTATTCTGAAAGGCAAGAAGCTTATATCGATGAACTACTCGATATGTTACGTCATAATGAAAAATATTTGGTGAAGGCGGATGTATAAAAAATGGTTGTTAGTGGGAGTCTGCTTGTGTGCATCAAATGTGCAGGCAGAAACAATTTCCCTTGAATATAAAGGGTTTTATGACAGATTAAAGCAGGTCAATAAGGGTAGTTATCAGTTAGTTGAAGTGGCCTTTAGTGTACCAATGCTGCCTAACTGCCATATTCAGAGTGGTACCATTTCGAGTGAATTAAATTCAACGCCACTCACTTATACATCTGCGCAACGTTTGTTTATTCCCTTTGATGATGCACTGAAAGACCAACGCGCATTAGTAAATCTAGAGTTTGAGGGTAAGGCTGAAGGCTGTGGAATTGCGATGCAAGTGCGATCGAAGCAAACACAAGTTCAATATGATCAAGAACGCTTACAGCAAATTGCTAATGAAATGGATGACTTACTTGGGGCTATGCAGGGCTTCCCGATGCGTTACTTTAAGGATCCTATTGCAGGATTAAATTTTGAATTTGCTCAAGATCAAACTGTTACTGTGACGCTTGATGGGCGTGAACAACAGGTGAATACCAGCTTTAAGCTGAGCGTTGAGCAGATCAATAGTTTGACAACATTGCAATTTAGCCATGTGCCGACCGTATTAAGTCCTTGGGTTAAGTAA
>NZ_AKZL01000158.1:0-4157 GCF_000282755.1 Shewanella sp. POL2 | reverse complement strand
ACGTTAACATGGGGCTTAGAACGTTCAAATTTAGCTTTAGCCATGGTATTGCCTCAATCCAAGAGTCTTGGTGATGAAAACATACATATAGAAAAAATCCGATGCATATAAATGACATCGAACCGATTAATTTAGGTATAGGAGCTTAATTCAGAAAGGCTGGTGCTGATAGGCAGATTCGAACTGCCGACCTCACCCTTACCAAGGGTGTGCTCTACCAACTGAGCCATATCAGCAACTAAATTTGGAGCGGGCAGCGGGAATCGAACCCGCGTTATCAGCTTGGAAGGCTGGAGTAATACCATTATACGATGCCCGCGCAACCTAACTAAGGCTACCTAACTACCTAGAAAATGGTGGAGGGAGAAGGATTCGAACCTTCGAAGGCGGAGCCGTCAGATTTACAGTCTGATCCCTTTGGCCACTCGGGAACCCCTCCAGTAAAATGGTGCCGGCACCAAGAGTCGAACTCGGGACCTACTGATTACAAGTCAGTTGCTCTACCAACTGAGCTATGCCGGCAAATCATTTCGGAACGGGATATTAGGTAAATGTGTGCCCAAGTGCAAGCGAAAATCGACGATTTGTTTAAAAAAAGCAATCAAATGATGCTTTTTTACCCTCAAACTGATGTTGGCAAGCATTTATCCAGTAAATAAGGCTAGAAGAGCTAGAAACCGAGCTTCATGAATTGATTTTATATTGTCGATACTTAAGTCATGGTGTACTGTGCGATTCCTAAGCCGAGGAAAGCCAATGACGTCAAAAAATCCAATTCAAAAAGCACTCTATCTTGCCTTTGAGCGCGCACAATGGTCTGTTTTAAGGGACGCAGTGCCAATGACGCTGAGTGAACAAGACTTGGAGAATCTTCGGGGTATCAATGAGAAGGTTTCGCTCTCAGAAGTCACTGATATTTATTTGCCTCTGAGCAGGTTGCTTAACTTAATTGTAAAAGCCAAACAACAACGTGGTTTAGTCCTTGATGAGTTTCTCGGGCAAAAGCCCTCAAGTAGTCCTTATATCATCAGCATTGCCGGTAGTGTTGCCGTGGGTAAAAGTACCACTGCGCGTATTTTACAGGCGTTACTAAGCCAGTGGCCCGAGCATCCTAAAGTCGATTTAGTTACGACCGATGGTTTTCTATATCCTCTGGCAGATTTGAAGCGTAAAGGGCTATTGCAACGCAAAGGCTTTCCTGAAAGTTACGATATGAAGATGTTGGTCGAATTTATTTCGGCGGTAAAATCCGGGCAAGCCCATGTAAATGCGCCTATCTATTCCCACGTGACTTACGATCGTATTCGCGGCCAGCATCAAACCGTTTCGCAGCCCGATATTTTGATCCTCGAAGGACTGAATGTTTTACAAACAGGTTTAGATTCGCCAGTCGATATACGTAGGCCCTTTGTCTCCGACTTTGTCGATTTTTCGATTTATGTCGATGCCGAAGAGCATTTATTGAAGCAATGGTATCAAGAGCGCTTTTTGCAATTTCGCAAAGGGGCATTTAGTGATGAAAAGTCCTATTTCCATCACTATGCTAGCCTGACGGATGATGAAGCCTATACTATAGCGGCGAAAATATGGGACACAATCAACGGTCCCAATTTGCAGCTCAATATTCAGCCCACAAGGGAACGAGCGCATCTGATCCTACAAAAAGGACAGGATCATTTGATGTCACACGTTTTACTGCGTAAATAATCTTATCTTGCTCTTAAACTGATTTCTCCGCCGATATAGGCTTGTATGCCATCGGCGGTTTCTAACAATACTGCACCTTGTTCATCGATCCCGCGACAGATACCGTCAACGTGATTCTCGCCCATCAGTAAACGAACTTCTTTACCATGGAATAGATCCGCCTGTTGCCAGCGCGTTTTAAAGGCTGCCAGCCCTTCACGCTCAAACAACTGTATGTCTCTCTTCAACTGTTTGTGTAGTGCAATCACGAGATCCGTTTTATTTGGCATATCCGTCAAGCTAGACAAGTCGCTCCAAGGCTGGTCAATTCCCTTACCTTGGTCTTCCGACATAGCCATGTTAACACCAATACCAATGATTAATTGACACTCGCTATCCGCCTGCCCGGACATTTCAATTAAAATCCCAGCAAGCTTTTTATAATTAAGATAAATATCGTTTGGCCATTTCACGCCGATATTATCAACACCAAAGGATTTCAGTACCTCAACTAAACTACAAGCCACCACTAGGCTTAAGCCCATTGCCTGCGCCATCCCTTGCGGGAACGACCAAAACTGCGAGAAATACAAATGATGTCCATAGGGAGACACCCAAGTTCGTCCTCTACGTCCTCGTCCCGCTGACTGGTACTCAGCCACACATACATCGCCACTCTTAAGCTCACTGGTATGGCTTAACATAAAGCCGTTAGTGCTCGGGATTTCATCAAAGTAAAAGCATCGATTATCGATCGACTGAATTAAACGAGCCGAGTCGATAAGGGAGATGGGATTAGCTAACTTATAACCGCGGCCTTTGACACTGTAGATCGCCACACCATAGTCTTCCAAAGCATCGACATGCTTGCTCACCGCCGCACGAGAAATACCCAGTTGTGTCGCCAACTCTTCACCCGAGACAAAATGTTCGTTCGACAGTAATCCCAGTATTTCGCGTTTTCTCACCCAGTTATCAGACATCGAGACTCGTCTCCCCTGTTAATCCCATAATTCTTGGCTCGGCTTCTAGCTTAACGCCAAAAACCTCATTCACTCGCGCAATCACATGCAATGCTAATCGACAAATATCTTGGCCAGTTGCATGGCCTAAATTGACTAATACTAAGGCTTGCTTCGCATGCACTCCCGCGTTTCCTAGGGCAAAGCCCTTAAGACCCGCATGTTCAATCAGCCAACCAGCAGCAAGTTTAACCTCACCATTGGGTTGAGCATAACCAACAATGCTTGGAAAGCGTTGAGCTAGTTCAATATAAACTGATGCGCTAACGATTGGATTCTTAAAAAAACTCCCAGCGTTACCTAGCACCCCAGGATTCGGCAGCTTCTCACTCCTCACCTCACAGACACGGTCAAAAATCTCCCTTGGGGTTACCGTCTCAGCGTTAAATGATTGCAACGGGCCATAGGCCAATTTTGGTTGCCAAGCTTTAGGGAGGCGCAAACCAATAGCGGTAATCACAGCTTTGTCGCGTAAGCTGCCTTTAAATATCGACTCCCGATAGGCAAACTCACATTCATCGACCGTAAGCCTTAGTAAGTCGCCAGACTCGACATCAAGATATTCAACCCAATCACAAACATCACAAAACTCAACACCATAAGCACCGATATTTTGAATCGGAGCTGCGCCAACTGTGCCTGGGATCAGGGCTAAATTCTCAAGTCCAGGCATGTTCTGATCTAAGCTAAATAGGACCAATTCATGCCAGTTTTCACCCGCCTCAACATCAAGGTAAAAGTGAGTGTCATCTTCGGAGCAGGAAATGCCTTTAGACAATACTCGCACTACAGTGCCATTAAAATCATCGGTAAATACGATATTGCTGCCACCACCAAGCACAAGCATTGGTCGCTTTGATTGATATAAAGATAAGCAAGTCGTTTGCAGTTCCATCTTGGAATGGACTTCAATCAATGATGAACAGGATTGCTCTACGCCAAAAGTATTAAACGGTTTTAGCGAGTATGGAAAAGACATGATGATGTTCTGCCGCGATAAAAGCGACATTGTAAACGCTTCACCCTAGAATTGCAGCAAACTGAGATTGATCGATAAAACAGATACGTCATGACTCAAGCTTTTGAGCTTTTGAGCTTTTGAGCTTTTGAGCTTTTGAGCTTTTGAGCTGTTGAGCTGTTGAGCTGTTGAGCTGTTGAGCTGTTGAGCAAGAGTTAAAGATGAGCAAAAACAAGTTGAGGAAGCTGTGAATAAAACATCAAAAACAAAAAAGCCAGCTTATTCAGCTGGCTTTATTGTTTAATTAGGCGCTTGGCGATGACCTACTCTCACATGGGGAGACCCCACACTACCATCGGCGCGATTGCGTTTCACTTCTGAGTTCGGGATGGGATCAGGTGGGACCACAATGCTATTGTCACCAAGCAAATTTGGTATCTACTCCCCATCTTATGTGGGCAGTAAATGAATTCGGAAAGCTGTATTGAGTA
>NZ_AKZL01000157.1:0-4160 GCF_000282755.1 Shewanella sp. POL2 | reverse complement strand
CGGATTAAGCGTTCTTTACGGATCGCATAATCAGGATTAGGTGCGGCTAAGTAACTTGCACGCTGATGTTGGAGTAACTCGGTTAACGGCGAAATTTTTGCTGGGTCTGTTGCCATGTTCATCGTGATCCCTTCAGTGCAAGTCTTAATAAAATAAAGCCGTTTGTTGCTCAATACACAAACCGACTGATTAGTCGGTTTATCCTAGCGGTTAGCGTGATTTTGCGCAAGCATACTGATGCATTTATGAGCAAGATCACGGCCTGATAGAGACTTAGCTTTTACACTTAACAGGACATTTGTTAGACAAGGAGTATGTATGACTTTGTTAAAGCATGGAATTTCAGTTGGGATCGAGCGTTATGGTGATGATGACTTTTTTGTTGCCTTTAAAGCTATTGGTACCTTAACTCATCAAGATTATGAGGTGATGGTACCCGTGCTCGAAGCCGCGTTAGCTGGGGTGAAAGATCCCGATATTTATGCCTTAGTCGATGTGACTGAGCTTGAAGGTTGGGAACTTCAAGCCGCTTGGGATGATCTAAAACTAGGGGTTAAGCATGTTCGCCACTTTGAACGGATTGCTATTGTCGGTAAAACGACTCTACAGGAAGTGATGGCAAAGCTGGCAAACTGGTTTACTCCGGCCGAGGTTAAGTTTTTTGTCGACAAACTGGATGCCATTACTTGGCTCAAAGATGAGCTTCACGATGACTAGCCATTAAGGAGAACAGATTATGCGTTCAGGTCAAATACTCTGGCCCACAGATTTTTCGGAAACTGCGGCCCATGCGTTACGTTATGCTATTGAAATGGCAAATCTATACCATGTAGGGCTAAAGATTTTACACGTTGTTGAGCAACCTATTGGTGATGAAAACTTTATGATTTTAGCGATTACCCCTGAGGAGCTCGCTAAAAGCATGGAGGAGGCCGCAGCAACTAAAATGCAGGCGTTACTCGAGGGACTCAAGACCGAATTACCGATTACAACACTTATTCGCCGAGGCGATCCCGTCGATCAAATCCTCGAGGAGGCGAATACTAAGGACGTTGGTATGGTCGTAATTGCTAGCCATGGACGAACCGGAATTTCGCACTTTTTACATACGAATGTTGCCGAAGCTGTTGCCAATGGCGCGGCATGCCCTGTATTGGTAGTGAAATAGTCTGTATTGGGTAGATAACAGGGCGCTAAGGCGCCCTTTGTTTTTGATTGCTAAAGCATAATTAATTTTACGGCCTAGCTGCTTGTCCCGAGTTACTGCGATAAAATACAGATTATAAGCAATGCCATTTGCCCTAATATGGGGCGCAACAACCTAAGTGATGGATAAAATTATGCGTACTCAAGAAGTGTTATGCCCTACGGATTTTTCGGCAACTGCCGCCCATGCGCTTAATTATGCGGTTGAAATGGCTAATCTATATCAAGTAGATATCCGTTTGCTGCATGTTGTCAGCCCTGCAAGAAGTGCCCATTGTTATGGTATTGCGGTAGATACTCCCGCGACACTTGAGCAACAGTTAGCCGAGTTTGTGGAGACAAAAATGCAGAGTCTACAGCTGCAAATGCAGCAGGGATTAGCGGCTGGACTAAAGATTAAATGTATTGTTCGTCATGGTGATGCGAGCGAAGAGATTTTAGCTGAGTCAGCCGATGCGGGTATGATTGTGATTGCAAGCCATGGCAGCAGCGGCTTAGTGGATTTTTTAAAGCACCATGTGAGTCAAGATGTTGTTAGATTGGCGAAATGCCCAGTATTAGTAGTTAAGTAGTTAACTTATAAAGGATCTTGCTTAAGTTTTGATTGTTCCACAATGGTATTTGAGGCTTCAGCTTCATTCTCTAGGGACATGAGTTGCCGATATTTTTCTTGTAAGGCGATCAGTGTCCCATCTTCGGTAATTTGTTTTAATCCAAGGTTAAAGTCGTCACGGATTTGCTCGCTTAAAAACGCAAATTTATACTCAGTCGGTGGAAAAATGCGATGACATACCGCCACCTGTTTACTCTCTACTTCGGTGAGTTTTCCCTCAATAAATGCCTGTCTAAGATAGTAAGTGAAAATGTTCTTATCCATAACCACTACATCAGCCCTGTGTTTCATCAGCATGTAAACCTGCTGTATTTGCCGAGCTTGTTCTTGGTAACTAGGATTAGCTTTAGTCATTTGAGTAAATTCATCACCTAAGAAGCTTGCTGCACGTTGAAAGGAAACGACTTTTTTATCCGTTAAGTCTTTAATGCTATTAATCGAAAAGTTATTTTTCTCTAGGCTGATTGCGCAATTTTGATAACGAATCGCCACATTAGAGTAGAAAACGTTTTCGATCATGCCTTCTTTTACGTTGATTATGCCGTCAAGTTTGCCCTCCCTAAGTTCATGGAAAGTGCGTGCTAAAGGCAAATATTCAATATTGGCGGTATGTCCTTTGACTGCAAGTGCTTGATACAGCAAATCGAGTTCTAGGCCGCTATCAGATTCTTGGATGACATAGGGAGGAATGGAGAGGCTCACGCCAATTTTCAGTTCCGCCGCTTGGATTAATTGGGGATACAATAATGCAATTACTGCTAGCAATGGGTAGCGAATACAGGTCATTCTAGAGACGCAGGAAATATGGTTAGTTTGTTTCATTACGCACTGTTACCTTTCGCACCATTGGCCATCTCATGATGCCCAGAGTTGTCCCCTGACATATCATTGTAAGTGTAGTTTGTTAATCTACAGCCACAGTTATTTTTATCTGAATAAAGCTTATTTATATTCAAAATGACGAGTCCGGCTGGCGTAAAAAAGCGATTTCTTCTGCTGTCGACTCTCTAGCTAATATTTTGTTTCTATGAGGATAACGACCGAATCTGTCGATAATAGCCTTGTGTTTTAGTTCAAATTCGAGATTAGCGATTGCAGCCTCTCGATTGAACAATTTTACAGCAACTTGATGGATGGCTGGGGATTCGCTATGCATAAAAGGCATAAACAAAAAGGGGACTTGTTTGGGAGAAAGCTCCTTATCAATTTGGAGTGCAACAGCCTCTTGTGCAAGGACCAGCGCAATGGTGTCGGCCTCAAACGCTGCTGGCGTGTCGCGATAGATATTTCGCGAGAATTGATCCAGTACGATGATTTCGGCTAAACGACCTTGAGGTGTCACGCGCCAATGCGCAAGCTCACCGCGCTTGGCTTGTTTTAATAGGTCTTCAAAGCGAGATTGGATTTGTGCATCAAATGTTGGGTCTTTTATCCACCAAGATTGAGGTGAAATTTCCTCAAACCAGAAATGTAGCACTTGCTGTGCGGTCATCATTTGGCCCATCGTTGGCTCTCCCATTGATTAATCTTTTTTACAAATAACAGTGATGGAGAGCTTATACAAGCAAATGCGAAAATGTATCTGTGGGAACAGATGTCAAACGGGTCAATTTGCTCGAATAATTTGAATGGAGGCTATTTCTTATTCACTGAATATCAAGTAGTTTTATATTCACTTGGTCAATATTTGGATTGATTTTTTATGCCCCTCGAATCTGCTACTCAGTCAATATCGAAACAACATAAGGCGTTTTTACGTAAGCTATATTTAGCGCATTTAATGGACGATGATCGGCATAACTTGTTATCACTCAATAAGTTGACTGGAATGCCGAGGCGAACGTTGCAGGATGCTATCGCCGCGTTTGAAGATATCGGCATCCGTGTCGAGTTTATCCAAGATGGCAGTCGAAACAATGCAGGTTATTATCGCATTTTGACCTGGGGGCCAATTAGCAGTGCGTGGGTTGATACACATTTCGAGGAAATTGCCTCAATTATCGGTATCAGTCCATTAAGTGAATCCGTGGCGTGAAAGAGCGCGGATTTTGGTTTGATACCGAAGTTAAATTAAGTCAAAGAACTATTTTACCTGCGCTACAACATGATATTGCCGCAGACATCGCCATTATTGGTGCAGGTTATTCAGGACTATGGACGGCCTATTATCTTAAGCAATATCAGCCCAATTTATCCGTGGTGATTCTTGAGGCTGATACCATTGGCCAAGGCGCTTCGGGGCGAAATGGCGGTTGGTTGATGGGCGGTTTTAGTGGCGATGTAGCCTATCTTAATCAGCTTCAAGGTGAGTCGCGCTTAATGGCAAAAGCCTTGATCCAAC
>NZ_AKZL01000156.1:0-4225 GCF_000282755.1 Shewanella sp. POL2 | reverse complement strand
GAAGCGGCGAGCTATTCGATGCTGCTTGGTGGTGCATTGGGCAACCTGGTTGATCGTGTATGGCGTGGATCGGTAGTGGACTTTCTTGATTTTCACTGGAGCTATTCTCATTGGCCAGCATTCAATCTGGCTGATACAGCGATATTCATAGGGGTATGTATTTTTATTGTGAGTATCATAGGTAGTAGGAATCATCAAGTTCATGATGAAGGCGATAACAGCGACCATGAAAACAACAAAGGAATGAGGTAAGTGGAGAACACGCTCCCGCTGTGGCATGTGGAGCGTGTTCTCGGATTTATCAATTACTAAATAACCTCATGTCTTGTCCCGTTGAAAAGGCTGCATCAACTGTTGCCAATAGTCAGCTGGATAATTCGGCGTTGAAGCGATACCAAGATCCTTAGTACCGATCGTTCGTTCAGAGTCAAAATAAGCCGTTCCCAACAGGCGATCCGTCAAGGTGGTAAAAAGCCCGAAGTTCACATCGCCTTCTTCTGCCGTATTTAAGTGGTGGAAACGATGCACCGCGTTGATTGCGAGAACCCTCCTCAGCGGTCCAGTAAAATACGCCACGTTCGAGTGCTGCAATAGTAATTGAAGCACTACTGCAACCACCAACAACATCAGGACATTTTGTGGCACTCCTACAAAGAGCAATGGTGTCGTTCCTGCGACGGTTTCTATCAATTGATGCAATGGATGTTTCATAAGACCATTAAAACCGTATAGCCGTTTTACGCTGTGATGAACGGCATGAAGGCGCCACAGTGAAGAGAGGCGATGACTGGCAAAATGCGCCAGGGTGATGCCAACATCAGAAATGAGGATCGCCAATAGTAACTGGAAAGCCAGCGGCCACCCGGAAGGCCATATCGGTGCCAAGACCAGCAAGCCACCAAATAACGGGAGTACAGCAACGCCAATAACATTAAGTGACTCGTTCATAAAGGCGTGAAGAAGATCGCGTCGCTGATCTTGTTGCGGTTCATTAAACTCACGATCATAGGGTGTCAGTTTTTCGGTGGCGAAGGAAATTCCTATAAATACCAAGATCAAAAATACCAGCCAACCGTGGTTGAAACCCTCGGTAACAAGATAGATAGCGACGCCATTTCCGACGAGCAAAAACAACGGCAAATACAGGAGCCTAACCAACCACGTTATGCTACGAATCATTTTAACACTCCTCGCTGATTGAGAGTGTTCAGCATCTCATGTTTACACGTAGCCACATTGAACGAAAGTGCTGTTTATTCTGACAAAAGCCGTTGAATAACTGCCGGGGAAACGCCAAAAGCCTCGGTAACAGACCGGCAGAAATGGGCCTGATCGGAAAATCCCGATGCAATTGCCGCATCGGTGAGTGACATTTGGCGTGATAACTCAAACCCCGTTAATAGTTTTAACCACTTTTTATAGCTGCGTAAAGGTAAGCCGGTGCTTTCGGAAAACCAGTGGGAAAAACGACTTGGGGAAAGACGAACTTTCTTTGCCAACTCTGCTCTAGAGATTGATCGCCCATCCATGGCTTCGGCATGTAATGCTTTTAAAATGTGGCTCAATCTGCTCTTTGGATCAGATGTTTGATCGTGCCGGTAGTGACGCTCGAAAGCCTCCAGTTCGAATGAAAGGTTTTCCGTGGCAGTAAAGCGAGATAAACACGCTGTATTGAATTCCTCACGGAGTGTCCCAATGGGTTGCATCAACGGATTTTTTATGTGAGGCAGCAAGGCTTTGCAAATATCATGGGTTGGATCGATATAAATACACAGTACCTCGGCCATTATCAATTGATGAGTAACTCCAGCCGGTATCCATAACCCCTTTTCTTTGTGCCGTGTTTCGCTGGAAATGACTTCAACGTTTGCATCTAAACCGATCGCGATTTGATGCGCCCAATGTTTATGGGGCTTATTGTCTCCTGACTCGCCGAGGAACGCACCGATACCTGGTGTTATCGCTACTGAGCCGCGCCATGGGTTCACTAAAGTATTTGTTGTGATCATTACCCTATCTCTACAAAGGCAGCTTTTCATTGTAGTTGACTGTCTATAAGCGCTTGCAACTTTTCTAGGAGGATAAATGAGGCATTATTGGTGAATTGCTGTCCTTCTTCGATGTACTCCCATACGGTAGCGTCGCTCTTCCAGCCGCCTTGTTTCTTAATAAACTCAAAGTCGATTTTTTCCCTCGCTGCCGATGTAGAGAGGCCACGCCGAAAGCTATGGCTGCTCAAGTCCGGCACGAAATCGAACTGACAGGCGTTGCCCAGAGTCTTGAGTAATTGATTAATGCCACCGGGATTCAGTGCTTTGGGTTGAACCTTATCCCAACGGTTAACGGGACGAAAAACCGGACCTTCATTGATATCAGCCAATTCTATCCAGTTCTTCATGGCCATAGCAGGACAGCAGCCTGGTGCACCGAAAGGTAATGCTCGCACTAAGCCCATGGCTTGTTGATCGGTCTTGGAACGAGACAGCCGGATGAGAAGTCCTTCTGGTTCCCACACCAGATCACCGATTTGAATGGCCACCAATTCGCTACGACGAAAGGCGCCAAAAAAGCCGGTCAACACCAGCGCGATATCCCGCTGTTTCTTTTTGGTGTCAGGCAGTTGCCGCAAGTGATTCACCATCTGGGCAATGTGCTCCAAACGTAATGCCTTGGCTTTGCGTTTGGGTTGGCCTTGAGTACGACGAACGCCTTCCATGGTTTTGCGGACCAACGGATCGCTTACCGGATCGATGAGCCCTTGGTAATGGTGCCATTGGCTAATGGCGGTCAGGTGCAGATCCAGGGTCCGGGGGTTGAGCGATTCGGCTCTGGCCAGCAGGTAACGCACGACAGTATCCCGATCCGAGGGCAGGCGACCACCCCATTTTTCAAATTGGCGAATGGCCGAGCGGTAGGCTTTGCGCGTGTTGTCGGACGTCGCTGCCTGGAGGTAGTGCCGCAATGATTCGGCTTCCTGACGTTCAATCAGGGTCGATTCCTCATTACGTAATGGCAAGTTGCTAGCCGGTTTTGGCGGTTTGTTGTTCATGAATAGGATTTCCTTCGATGTCGCTCAAAAGGCGGCTATGTACCGGCGTTACAAGTCGAAAATTTACGTCAAGATCCATTAACCTACGATAAGTTAGATTATCGTAGGTTAATATCTGGGATTCAAGGAATCTTGAAAAACACTAATATAATGGTATATTACGTGTTATGTAATATGTTACTAAATAATCCGAGAGGAATCACCATGGCCCGTGCCGGAGTCACTTATCACGATATCGCTAAAACCGCTGAAGTCATTAAAACACATGGCCAGGAACCCACGGTGGATAGGGTGCGCGAACACCTGGGCACCGGCAGCAAAAGCACCATCGCGCCATTGCTCAAGCGTTGGCGGTCGGACAATGGGGAGGCAGCCGATATCAGTGGACTGCCGAACGACTTGATCGAAGTGGTAAAGTCCCTGCATGAGCGGGTACAGCAGATGGCCGACCACCGTATCGAACAAGCTCGCCAGGAATTCGAAACTTTAAAGGAAGAACTCCGCAAAGAGTTGACCTATGCCAACAACACCATCGCGCAAATTACTGCCCGACAACGGGACCTTGAGAACCAGATAGCACGAATTACCGAGGAAAAAAGCCTACAAGACAAGTCCCTGGAAGACGCGCGTGTCAGCCTGGCAAAGGCCGAGTCTCAGCGGGACGAAGCGCTTACGCGAGCCAACGACTTGAAGGAGAGTATCAGTGAACTCAGGCAAGAAAACCGGGATATTCGCGATCATTTCGAACATTACCAGCAGCGTACTGCCGAAGACCGCCAGCAGGAGCGCGAACAGTTCCATTCAGTTAACCAGGGGCTGAAGGATCAGATCTCGGATCTGCAACACCGGCTCGCCCAGGCTGAGTCGAGAGCGTCAGAGCTGTATAACTCCAATGCGCAGTTACAACGACATGCCGATGAATTAAAACAGGCCAATGCGGCGCTAAATAGCGACCTGAAGGGAAAGATAGAAGATATCCAGAACCTAAAACACGAGTATGAAGAAGCCGTGACAAGCTGCCGGGAATACCAGTATAAAAATGATCAATTGGCGGAAAGCATGGCCGTGCTCACCACTCAGAAAGCTGATATCGAAAAGCAAGTGGCCGTGTTATCCCACGCATTGGAGACCACCAAAGCAGAACTGAAAACCGCCCAGGATAAAGTGGCATTTCTG
>NZ_AKZL01000155.1:0-4443 GCF_000282755.1 Shewanella sp. POL2 | reverse complement strand
AAAGTCACTGTACGTGCTTCAAAACCTTCCTCACCCCGAACAAAAACGACAGGGTTATCCTCGACGATTTGCAAGGCTTCGTTGCGGATCACCATTGGAGCGGCTATTTCGGCGCGGGTGATTTGCGCGTTGACAAAGAGACCGGGTTTCCAAATGCCATTCGGGTTGTCGATCAAAGCGCGCGCCATAATGGCCTGATTACCAGTTTGGCCAAGCGGCGCAATATAGATGATTTTTCCCTCTGCGATATGGGTCGAATCGAGACTGAGAATGCGAACCCGCTGGCCTAATTCAACCTGAGCAACATCCTTGGGAAAAACCGACAGCTCCACCCAAACCGTTGAGAAATCCTGTACTACCAACAACGGGATATCCGTAGTGTGCTCGCCAGCGTTTGCATTCCGCTGGGTAACGGCACCATTGAGTGCGGATACTATCGAATAGGTTTTCAGACTTTCATTCGCTTCCACAGTCACCAGGGGTTCGCCTTTGCGAACCGGATCACCAACACTTTTTTTAACTTCCCGAATAACGCCGTCGAAGCGTGCCGTTACCGACTGTACACGCTCTGCGTTGGTGGCGACGACGCCATATACTGGCAAAACATCGCGGATGCTGCCCGAGGTAACGGTTGCCAGCGTAATGCCGGCATGTTTTATCTGCTCCTGGGTCAGCTCGACGTGGCCTTCTTCACCGTGCTCTTCCTCTTCTCCGTGACCCGTCTCGGCGAAAGTTTGTCCAGACAACAGGGTGATCGCAAAGCAACACGTAATTAGACGGATAAATGATTTTTTTAACTGGGTATTTGATTTCATTGTGGGGTTCCTGAAAATGTGTTGTCTTCGCCATACTGTGTCAAGGCCAAGGGCTCTGCTGTTAGCTGCTCAATTTCTGCACCATAGGTTAAGGCGGCTGCGGCCGCTTCGATCTGGGTGCGCCTGGCGCTCAATAATTCCTGCCGCGCGCTGACATAGTCGAGATACCCGTAGCGACCGCGTTGATAGGCCGCCTGAGTTTCTACCAGGGCCTGCTCAAGGGCGGGAATGATGGCGGTGCGCAGTGCCTCTACCGCGACAATGGCTTGTTTGCGGTTGTGAAAAGCCCGGAACAGTTGCGTGTGTAGATCCAGCAGCATTACATCGCGCTCTGCCAACACCTGATTTTTTTCGGCCAACGCGGTCGAAACGGCGCCGACATTTCGCTTGCCGGAAAACAACGGCATGCTGAAACCCGCTACCAACGCGGTGTCATCGGTTTCCTGCAAGCGACGAACCCCCACCGACCAACTGATATCGGCACTGGATTGGGTTTGAGCAAGGCGTATTTCTGCTTCTTTGAGGCGGGACTCTGCTGCGAATACTTCTATCGCAGGATTTTTTTCAACTTTGGCGTACAACAGGTCGAATGCCACGTCCTCGCCAAACTGGAATAGATCACCTTCCACTTTGTCAAAGTCCGGTGAGGTTACCCCCCACAGGGCAGACAACGACACTTTCAAATAAGCAAGCCGTTGCTGCTCCGAAAGCAAAGCGAGCTTCGCTTGCTCGGCAGCGGCCTGTGCCCGTTTGACTTCCGCCTCGGGTGTCGCTCCCGCCGTAGCCCGCTTTTTCACAATGCGTAAGCTCTCGCTCGCCAACTGGGCGGCCTCGCCAGCCAGGGTGACCTGCTCCTGTGCCGCTAGCACATCGACGTAACGGCGGGTGACTTCGCCCAATAAGGCCAAGGATTCCACCTGTCGGCTGGCATTGAGCACCGACCGACTGTGGGAGATTACGCCTTGCCGTGCCGCGCGCTTATCCCCCATTTCGATGACCGAAGACAGCGCAATGGTGAGTTCAGCACCACTTGCGCCGCTGAAGTCCCCAGTGCCCCCGACATTTTCAGCGTCAAATCCCAGCTCATACGCCGGTCTTAACCCGGCTGTTTCGGCCTGCCCTTGAAGGGCTGCGTAGCGGTAGGGAAAAACTTTCAAAGACGGGTTTTGTGACAAGGCGCGCTGCACCGCATTGGTCAGCGTGATCGTTGAGTCCCCAGGCTCGGCGCTAAGCCCCGACGAAGAAATGAAAAATAATAAACTGAACAGAATACATCGGCTTTTGATATTCCTCCGCCCCAAAGCGCCAGAACCCGGCGCAGTACGTATTGATAGCATATGGTAGATCCTACTTATTTAAGATAATTCAAACCGCGCGTTGCAACGATAACGGCAACACAGAAAAAACATAATCGGTAAAATCAGGCGATTGGAGGGCGGTACAGCGACGAGGATGGGGCCTCGGGAATGAGGGCTTGAGAGTCGTTATGCAACGAATGTTTATGCAAAAAGTTTGGGTGAGTCAGGTTACCGGATAAATAGACATGGCAATGGCAGCCATGGTGATGGCAATGAAACAGGCAGTCAGTGGACATATTCTGATCAGTGGGATCAGTAGCGGTCGAGCTATCCAGTACTCCCGATGATGAGCCATCGATGAAATCAGAGGAATAAGGGGCTGTATCCGAATAATTAATGGGATGCACGTCAGCCATAGCTGTCACTGATTGCAGTGCAATCAAGAGTAACAGCAGATAAGACAGTGCTTTTCGACTCATAAACCGAACATAACCCCAATGAAATGGAATAAACTGCGAAGCAGTCCACCCTTGATTACGGATTCAATCCCCGATTGTCCCAGCGCCTTTCGTTTACCTGTTATCCGCTTATCAAAGCGAGCCAGGTCGAGGATTTTTATTGGCGAGTTATCAAAAAAAGACCATTGCTTGTTGTTCATATTGTGCTCGGCTCAGGACTTGAGCTGCAAGATACGGCGCGCACCATTCAACACAATCAAACCGATGATAAGGCCAATCACCAAGTCTGGATAACGTGAGCCCGTCCAGGCCACCAATCCACCGGCAAGGATCACCCCTAGATTGGCAATCACGTCATTGGCGGAGAAAATCCAGCTGGCTTTCATATGGGCGCCGCTATCCCGGCTTTTGGCAATCAACAGCAGACAGGTCACATTGGCCGCCAAGGCAACAAGCCCGAAGCTCATCATCAAAGTGGAAACCGGTTCACTACCCAATACTAATCGCCTTACCACCTCGCCCAAAGCGCCCAAGGCGAGAATGATCTGAAGCCAACCGGAAAAATGGGCTGCACGCAACTTCATCCGCACACTGTGCCCTACGGCATACAGCGCCACGCCGTAGACGGCGGCATCAGCGAACATATCCAGGGAGTCCGCAATCAAACCAGTGGATTGCGCCCACCAGCCGACAGTAATTTCAATGACAAACATGATGCCATTGATTGCCAGTAGCCACTTGAGAATGCCAGCTTCTCTTTCTGCCTCCTGTTTTGCAGACGCCTGCGCACGGGCGATGGACTCGCTGGCGACGGGCATTGTACTGACAAGTCTCGCGCCCAGACCGACTGATTGCATTCTTTTTTTAATAAGGTCAGCGTTATCACCATGGTAGACACTCACCTTGCGCTTGGGGGTATCGAATTCCAATGTGACTTTAGGATGCACACTGTCCAACGCCATACGGATCATGCCTTCCTCTGAAGGACAGTCCATCTTGGGGACATGATACTCACTAACAAAGCCGCCATGAGAAGCGTCGTGTACTTCGGCAATTTGGGGAGTGTTCTCCGTCGCGTTATTTTGGCAATTGCCACCGCATGTGGTCGTCATAAAAAACCCTTGTTCTATCCAAGGTGGGCAGTTTAAACTCTATAGTTACTATAGAGTCAAGCACAGAGATTGAATAAATGAAGATTGGCGAGCTGGCAAAAAAGACGGATTGCTCGGTGCAAACTATCCGTTACTATGAAAAAGAACAGTTGCTGTGCACGACACAGCGTAGTGACGGCAATTTTCGACTTTACGATGAAGCTGCTGTCGAACAGCTGCTATTTATCAAGCTCTGCCGTAACCTGGATCTCAGTTTGTCCGAGATCCGCCAGCTACTCACATTAAAACGCTCACCGGGTGCGCAATGTGATCAAGTCAATCGCATGATGGATACGCACATTCAACAAGTGGAAACGCGCATTCAGGAGCTGGTTCAGCTGCGCGAGCATTTGAAAGTACTTCGCTGCAGCTGCTCCAGTGAAAGGACGATCGAACAGTGCGGCATCTTGCAAACGTTAACCACTAATCAGCATCAGAAGCGGTAACACTTACGCGCTTGAAATCGGACGCCTGTGTTATCGGCGGTGATGTTGCGCGTTTTGATTTGGATAGTATTAAAAATACCAGGTAAACCAGAAGTACCGAAAGTTGCGCAAGCACGCCTTGCCAGGTGGATTTGACGCCAATCCAGTCAATCTCAAAACTCACAGGTAATGGCGTCATACCGATGATGGCCGCCTCCTGTAATGCCGACACAGCTTTGCCCATCAGGACAAATGCCAGCGCTAGCAGCAAGTAGGTGGTGGCTGAAAAGAATTTG
>NZ_AKZL01000154.1:0-4483 GCF_000282755.1 Shewanella sp. POL2 | reverse complement strand
TGCGGGAATGGTGAAATTGGTAGACACGCCAGATTTAGGTTCTGGTGCCGCAAGGTGTGAGAGTTCAAGTCTCTCTTCCCGTACCATCAAAGTGCAACCTTTACGGTTAAAACAAGTTAATTGGGGTATCGCCAAGCGGTAAGGCACCGGGTTTTGATCCCGGCATACCTAGGTTCGAATCCTAGTACCCCAGCCATAGTTAAAAAGCCCGTCCTTTGACGGGCTTTTTGCTTTCTGTCGTTTGTATATGCTTGTCGAATCATCCTCTGGTTACTTCGCTAATTTTCAATCTACTTCTCCATTGTTAGTGTGTTATGGCATTGCTGAGTGTTTTGGCGATATGAGAATGACTAATGGCTAAGATGCGCTTAATTGGCTTAGATAGGTGTTTATAGAGATAAAAAAGCCACAGTGTTCAATAAACACTGTGGCTAACACCGATAAAAGTGAAATGCGACTAAAAAGCTCGCCGAGCGTTGAGTAGTGGTTATTGTACGGGTTTTACTTCTTTAACTGCTGTGGGAGCTGCGACTTCGTTCACCGCTTTTTCAAGCACTGTTTCCTGTGTAGTTTTTACATCGCCTGTGGCAACCGCTTTTAGGGGGGCAGCTGCAGGGATTTGTTCTTGCAGTTTTTCCGTGCCAGCTTCTATGGCCTTTTGCTGCAGTTTTTGCGGATCCGTATAGTCAGCCAGTTCTTTTGGCCAGCTTGGAACGAGTTTCTCTGCTTGATTGGTAAACTGCTCAGAGATAATTTTTGGCGAGCCACCCGTTAATAACATCACTGCCATTTGGTTGGTTTCTGAATTCCATACAAATCCGGCTTTTTCGGCCATTTCAGGCACGGGAGTATAAGTCGACACCATATAAAATAAGGGGCCTTCCTGTTGAATTTTGTCGGCAGTTTTTAACAGAGATACTGTGGTCTCATAGTTATCACCGAGTAGCGACTTCATACGATCTTTAATGAGAGGCTGTTCGAATAGCCCGACATCATTAGGATTTAATCCTACGAGGGGTTTTAGCAGTGCCCACATCAGTTGGCCTTGAGGCGACATTAACAGCAGTGGAGCAACACAGGCGTTTAGCATTAATGCGAGCCAAATAATGTTAAGGCAACGCATTTTTTTGAGCAGAGTTGTACCCAAGATGATATTTCCTTTGGAAGTACCAGCAAGTCGCCGGCGGCGGATTGTAGCCGATTGTGATTCTGTAAACGAGAGGGGGAAGAGAGTAAATTTTAAGTGTGATTTTAAGTCCAAATGTTGCTTTTTATCTATATGAATTAATTGTAATTCTCCAAATGTTGCAAAGTATCTTTATTCGAGAGTTTGTCTCCCTTCAAGTTATACCAGCTCTGCTTTTATCTAACGCTACCGTATTGAGTATGTAAAGATTGTAAACTTGGTGCTTTTTGATAATAAATATCATTTACTATCAGCCCATTAATTTTATTTCATACAGGCACTAAGTTCTGCTGTGTTTTGGCGATTTTAGGCAGCAATCCCTGAAATACCTTTTTTGAGAGTCAGTCGTTGAAATTTAAAGTCAGTAAATCATCTCTTTCCTACGCACGCATTATCCATGTCTACGTCTCAATGGCGTTGCTTTTGTTAATGCTATTTTTCGCGATTACGGGGATCACCTTGAATCACCCCAATTGGTTTTCGTCTGCGGATCAAGAGCCACTGCGCGAGCAGTTTGATATTCCCAGTTATTTAATTCCCGCTGCGTCGCAGGAGCCAGAGTGGCGTTTAGCGGCGGGGCATTGGCTTAAAAGTCAATGGGATATGGATATTACCACTGCCGATATCGATGAGGATGAAATCAGCCTAGTGAGTAAGGGGCCTGGTACCTATCGCACAGCCACCCTCGACCTGCTCGACGGCAAAGCCTATGTCGAGACCTTAGATTATGGCGTTGTCGCAGTGCTAAATGATCTGCACAAGGGCCGTAATACTGGAAGTGTCTGGGCTTGGGTACTCGATCTTTGTGCGCTGTTGATTATTTTGTTCTCACTCACGGGGGCTTATTTACTGTTACCTCAAACCAAAAGATTAAAAAAATCGTTGTTTTATATGGTGATCGTCAGCTCTGGCTGCGTACTTGTTTATGTTTATTTTGTTCCATAGGGAGAGCCGATTGATGATGCGTCATCTTATTCGCACCACCGCTATCGGTGCGTTGTTTATGAGTTCTGCGGTATTGGCCGTACCGAAAATGACCGTGGATTTAACCTTGCCAGAAATTACCGAGGGCCAGTATCACAGACCCTATGTGGCTGTATGGGTTGAGGATGCCAAGGGCCAAACCGTTAAAACTATAAGCCTATGGGTATGGGATGAAGGCCATAAATGGCTCAAGGATATTCGTCGTTGGTGGCGTAAAGCCGGACGTGAGGATATGAGCTTTGTCGATGGTATCGCCTCAGCAACACGTCCTGCTGGCCACTACAAAATTGATTGGGACTTAAAAGATGATGCAGGTAAACCTCTTGTTCCTGCCTCCTACACGGTGTTTATCGAAGTGGTGCGTGAGCATGGTGGCCGTGATTTGGTCAGACAAAACTTTGATTTATCGGCGGGGGATTTTACAGCCCAATTACCCGCCACCACTGAAACTGGCGTCATTGATATTCGCTTAAGCGGCATGACTCGCTAAGCCTAGTATTTAACGAAAAGGATGTGAAGATGAAATTACGTTTTGTTGCCTTAGTTAGCGCACTGTGCATCAGCCCATTTGCCAGCAGCCATGACCGCTGGATTCTACCTAGCCACTACAATGTGTCGGCAGAAAGTAATGAGGCAGTTTGGATTACTTCAGATGTTTCCGCTAGTAACCAAGTGTTTATGGTTGATAAGCCTGTTACGGCTAGCGATGTGAAAGTGTATTTACCCGATGGCAAGTCGAGTTCACCAAGTTCGAGCTACACTGGCGGCCGTAAATCAGTTTTTGATGTGCAGCTCTTACAAGACGGCACCTATAAGTTCGAGAAAGAAGTTACGCCTCGGTATTTTTCGGTTTACAAAGTCAAAGGAAAAGAAGAGGTAGTGCGTAGTCGTCTTGATAAAAAAGCGACCGCAGCTGTCATGCCAAAGGATGCCTATGATCTTAAAGGCTCATTAACCGTTGCTAGGGTTGAAACCTATGTGACTCGCAATAAACCAACCGATAAGGTACTGGCACCTAAAGGTGAATACTTAGAATTAGTACCTATCACGCATCCTGCTGATATTGTTGAGAATGAACCTGCAACACTGCAATTTGTCTATGATGGAAAGCCCGTTGAAGGCGTCAGCGTAGCCATTATGAAGGACGGTAGCCTATACCGTAACAAGCCAGAGGAAATTAGCTTAACCTCTGATAAAGAAGGTAAAGTGGCGATGACGTTACCTGCCGCTGGCCGTTATTTATTACATGCCTCTATCGAGCGCCCAAGTCCTGATAAATCACTTGCCGATAAGACGGTAAGCGAAATCTTTTTGACCTTCGAAGCAGGGCTTGAATAAGCTAAGACTTTATTACTAAAGTGATTAATGCCCACAAACTTAGTTTGTGGGCATTTTTGTTTTTGGCTCTTGCCGTAATTAAGATCGCACTATCATTCTTTACTACTAGCATCTGGGCGCTAGCTTCAGTAAGCTGCAAGGGTGCACAGTTCTTGATGCATCCCACGCGCATAACGATTAGAATAGCGCAATTCCACCCTGATTTTACTGTGTTGACCTTAGCGTCGGCACGGGTTGCTTTTGTTTAAAGGAGACGAAAGAAGTTATGACTAAGGTTCCTATGACAGTTGTCGGTGCAGAACAGCTGCGTAAAGAGTTAGATATGCTCAAGTTTGAACGTCGCCCTAAAATCACTGAAGCGATTGCCTCAGCGAGAGAATTAGGCGATCTGAAGGAAAACGCTGAATACCACGCAGCCCGTGAAGAGCAAGGTATTTGTGAAGCGCGTATCCGTGATATTGAAGGCAAACTTTCTAACGCGCAGATCATCGATGTGACTAAGATGGTGAACAACGGTCGTATTATTTTTGGCGCGACTGTGACTATCTTAAATCTCGATACCGATGCTGAAGTTACCTACCGAATCGTAGGTGACGATGAAGCCAACATCAAAGAAAACCTGATTTCAGTCAACTCTCCGATCGCCCGAGGATTAGTGGGTAAAAACGAAGGGGATGAAGTGTCTATCACGACCCCCGGTGGTTTGACCGACTACGAAATTATTTCGGTGCAATATATCTAAGCCTTTATATCATCAGATTATTTACCATTGAAAGCCGCTTTTAGCGGCTTTTTATTTTTAGCCCAAAACCACCTACTTCAGTAGGTGGTTATCATCATTTGAGGCTTTGCCTGTATACCTACCCATGTTAAATGCATCTTTGATTTTTAGCGAAGTCAAAAGAGGCAAATAACATGAGTAGATACGAGCAAGCATCGCATGTGTTCTGGCGATGTCAATATCATATAGTCTGG
>NZ_AKZL01000153.1:0-4542 GCF_000282755.1 Shewanella sp. POL2 | reverse complement strand
GGGTCCAATGTCGCAGCGGTTCGCTATAGCAAAATCTTTGATTACCTAGAGCTAGAGAATGACAGCTGTAACGTGGTATTTATTTCTGCAACGCCGTTTGGTGCGCTGTATGGTGCAGAAACCGAATATCAAGAAGCACTCGAAGCCAAAACAGAAGCAGAATCAAACCAAGACCTAGAGCTTTTAGAAGAAGCTAATGATATTGCAGCAAAAGCGCTCAAGGATTCGATTTTAAGACGCGACTTTAATACTCGCCTGGTTTTTCATAAAACAAGTGATGAGTACTACGGCGTTCGCGAAATGTTACGTAATGACAAAGTAAAAGCACTCATCGATGATAATCGCAATTTTCTGTTCCCGTCCGCTGAACGCGATGCATTTATCAATCAATTTAAACAGCATGAAGGTATGGGTTGGTCGCTAGTTAGGGTTCCTGCTGGCTTAGCTATGGAAGCCAAGCAATTTCTTAAAACCCAAGGTATTGATGAAAACTCAATCTACATTATTGGTAATTCATTGAGTGGTGTGCCTGAAGATGAACACTGCTCAATTGAACGCTTTAAAAAAGAATTTGATGACGCATTATTGTTCGAAGATAAGCTAATTGCAATTACCGTCGCCAGTGCACGCGCGGGCATCAACTTCGGTGCAATGATGAAAAACAATCTCATCTCAACATGGGATAGCACAGTTGCGAGTGTTGCGGCTGTTGTTCAAGCAAACATTGGACGAGCGTGCGGTTATCACGGCAATAACGAGTCCACTCACTATACAAACTTAAATGCCACTGAAGCTTACGGTGCAATCCTCAATCATCTAGAACAAACTTGTTCAGACCAGGCAGCATCAGATTTCGAAGGGCTCAAAGAGTTTTTCGATGACATCTGCCAGGAATATCAAGTTAATGGCTTAGATGTGGGACTCACAATAAAATACAAACGCCGTCGACCTATCGGGGACGTAGAGACTTACAAAACTGATAGTTATGTTGCTGTGCCAGCCAAACTTCTCGACGAAGATGCCAATTTTAGGCAATACACTCAAGACAAGCATTTTCTGCAAGCGATAGAAATTATTCGCAAAGAATTTACCGCTAAGGGCGCACCTTGTGTAAAAGGTAGCAGAGCCATGCGTGGCGCAGGAAAAAATTGGATTAAAGCACACTGGGTTAACGGGGATAGTTTTGATAATCCAGAAAAAGCGCGGGCAGACGGTACACAGAAAGAAAAAACATTTATGTATACCCAAATGCTTGATGATGGCGAAGAACTCGAGTTTAACCGCGTTGTAGCGCCAGGTTCTGGAGAACTATCAGAGAACAAACTCATCACTGCAGCCATATTTAGTGTTTACAACATTTCTCGTCGTGATGTGGCAAAAAAAATCATGTCACAAGAAGATGTTTATCAGATGTGCGATCACTTTGGCATCGAAAGAGATGACACCATGATGGTGCTCTATAAGCGCGGTGAATACGATATTGACCGCTCATTAGCCAAAAAACAACACAATGAACTGCCAGAGAAAACCGGACAACTAAGCGACGAATCCCACTTTTCTGATAAAACACAGGCAGTCTACTGAGTGATTCTCTGACTATGAATATTGCAGAACAACATCGGCAGCACGTACAACGAGCGATTGAAACAACCTATGAGCATCAACGAATTGCGGCTAAGAAGACTTTTGACAAGTTTTCGGCAGGCGCTCGAGCTGTCGTCGTTGCCGCAGAAATGCAATCAGGAAAGTCAGGTATCGCTCTTGTACTTGCTGGATTACAACGCCTTGCCCTGTCAGATGAAGCAATCTGCGATAGAAAACGTCTAAAGGATACCTTGTACTTAGTTACCATGGCTGATGTGGCATTACAGGAACAAGCCAAAAGAGACTTAGCTCCGACACCTAACATCGTTATAAGTAACTTTGCCAATTTCGAATCCGCTTTAGTAACCGACTTTAAACACCAGGCTCCCAAACTCATTATCATTGATGAATGCCACTATGGCAGCCACATTGAGGCTATTAGATACAGTCGGGTATTTGACTACATCGAAAAAGAAAACACGGAATGTTGTATTGTTTTTATCTCAGCAACACCATTCAGTGCGCTCTATTCTGCTGGCGCCGATTCAATCCTAAGACATAATTTCCACACTAAGCTGGTGTTCCATAAAACGGGCAGTGACTACCATGGAATCCGCGAAATGCATCGACACAACCAACTTATCAAGTTAAGTGAAGATCAACGGGATTTTTGTGATGATTCGTTATTACAAAAGCGTTTCATTCGTCAATTTATGGAACACGAAGGGCCAGGTTGGTCACTCATCAGAGTCCCATCCAGTCAAGCTAAGACTGCCAAACAAGTGCTGATGGCTCATGGTATTGCCGAAGAGCAAATCTACATTATCGGCCAAAAGCTTGTCGGAGTCGCTGAGCACGAACTTTGCAGTATTGATGACTTCAAGTCGGAATATGAAACAGCAGCAATGTTCGACGACAAACTGATTGCAATCACTGTGGCGGGCTTTCGCGCTGGTGTGAACTTTGGCCAAAATATGAAAGAAAGCTTGATCAACACCTGGGATAGCACAGTCGCGAATATTGCAGCCGTTGTTCAAGCTAACGTCGGCAGAGCATGTGGTTATCATCAAAATACCCAAGCCAAACACTTTACCAACCTAGATGCAGTGAGAGCTTATTCAGATCTGCTCGATCATCTTGAAGCCAAAGATGATTCTGAAGACTTTGAAGGTTTACACCAACTCTTTGAAGATATCTGCGACAAGTATCAGGTGAGAGGATTCGATCGCGGCACAATGATCGCACCGGAACCACAAGTTCAACTCACTAAAAAACTTGATGATTCCGCGACCTATCTAACTAAGGGATATATCGCCGTGCCCGCCAAGCTCTCCTGTATAGACGCTGATTTTAGTGCCTATACGTCTGATCCTGAGGTGCTTGAAGCCATTCAGCTCATCCGCGGTGAATTTTTAGCAGAAGGAACACCCTACCCGAAAAGTGGTCGAGCCATGAAAGGCGACGACAAAAACTGGATTAAAGCGCAATGGGTCAATGGTGTCACTTATGACGACTACACGCCAAGTTGTGCTAAATCAAGAGCAATTGATTTCACTGCTAAATTGAACGATGGCATTGAGGTGGAATTCAACCAAGTGGTAAATCCTGGCGGTGGAGAAATAACGGCAGATAAACGCGTAATGGCAACTATCTTTAGCACTTACAATTTATCACGCAAAAAAGATGCTTTTAAACGTGCAATGGATGCCGATGACATGACAGAAATTTGCCAAGTTCTCGGCTGCGAATATGACAATACTCTCATTCTACTTTATCAACGGGGCGAATTTTCTCAGTCACTCACCGACCAAAAACGGCAAGATCCAATCCAAATTTCAAAAATTCGCAGTGACAGTATCTTTAAATAACAAAGCCGCTATAAAAAGCGGCTTATCGTCATAGAACATGCTTAGTAGCAATCAGCTTTGCTTGCCTTAGCGATCATCTCTTTCTGTTCTTGAATGGTCTCTTTCACAATCTTGTCAAAGAACTTCTTTTTCTCTCTAGATGATGCATTACGCACAAAATCAGAGAAAGCTGTTGATTTAACTCTTTCACGCTTAGATAGCATCACTTCCTCCCTTATGTAACTGGATTTAGGCCAACGATGGCTTCTAAGGACTGGCGATTGTACTTTTTGCGCAATAACGCGTCAATGTCAGTCACATTAAAGTGGGGGTTATCGTTGTCACCGTCAATGTTTTTTTCGATGAACGTAATATTAATTTTGTCTTTAAAATGGCGTTTAAGTTCACTTACCACGCGTTGTGATTCCAGAAACTGCTCAACAAACACTGCTTCAGGTACTCGCCTGCCTTCAACTTTCTCCCGCGCTTTCACCAGTTTCCATGCTTGTTCAGGTTCCTGATAAACAAAGATAATAAGCACGTAACGCGACCGTTTTAAAGAGCGTTCAATGTTGTCTTTTGCCTTGTCAAAGCTAGAGAGTGTTGAGTCCAAAATGAAACTTACATTGCGCTTTAATGCGCGGTCATGAATAGCCTCAACTAACAGTGTAGCGGGACGTTGAAACAGAGGCGAATTCAAGCCGTTATAATCTTCAAACTCTTTTCTCAGTTCATCATTCTCAATATGAACTAAGCCTAAGCCATGATCGTTATCAAATGCGCGAATCATCGCGCGAGCCGTCTCTGTTTTACCCGCACCTGGGGAGCCAGCCATAAACACTGAAACAGGCAGATCTTCCAAGGGAAAAGCATCAACAAGCTTTGATGCTACTTCCTTTTTCATCTTTTTGGCTTCTTTAATCGCCTTTTCAGTGATCTCTTGCTCCGTCATGGCTACTCAACACTTTTAGTGATCTTAAGCACTGGCGTCAAACACTCCTGAATAGACAAGCCACCATGATTGTAATAATCACCCGCAACAAAACTTGAAATACCGGGTGCCATTGCAATTGATACGCTCGGGTTCCAGTACCAAGGCACACAGGGGATA
>NZ_AKZL01000152.1:0-4553 GCF_000282755.1 Shewanella sp. POL2 | reverse complement strand
CAATTACATCCCGACCGCAGCGAACGTTATTCATGGTTCGATTACCGCAGCAAAGGCTTCGATGATAACCGCGGCCTACGCATCGATGTGATCTTAGCGACGCCGTCACTGGCTGCGCGTTTAGTCGAATCCGACGTCGATTATGATCTGCGCGGCATCGATAAACCCTCAGATCACGCGCCAATTTGGAGCTCCTTTAAAGAAGCCTAACTCGCTTGAGTGTCTACTTTAATCGATATAAAAAACATCGGCCTAAGCCGATGTTTTTGTTTGTCATTAAAATATAATCTCCGATTAATGATTGAGTGATTATATTTGAACATCGACATACTGAGATTAACCTGACACAGAAATTTGAACGGCCTCTTGGATTTCTATGTTTTATTTTCTGGTGATAGTGACGATTGTGAGGCCTTATCAATGAAGGGAGAGCGAAATTTGTCACTTAACGTTGTAAAAGAAAGCGTTAAAATTACACCATTAGAAAAATAGAAGATTTGTACAATAAAAATTTCAAAAGCGCTGTACGCCGCAACACCTTCAAACAATGAAATTGACAAGCTGATTAAACTTAGAATTGCAAATATATTCCTCGCTATCAGGTTAAAACTTAGCATAATTAAAGCCGCAACCTGCAAAGGACCAATTATGGACAATTTAAGCCAATGCGGAATTTGTGAATTAAAACCGTGCCATTCCATCGCATTGACGATGTCACTATGATACTCCCAACCACCAGTCATATAGTTCAAGAAGAAACTAGCAAAGCAAAGAATGATAATTGATATTCTATAGATTGTTTCAGACTGCATCTAAACTCCATTTCGCAATAAGAAAATAAATCCTGCCATCCGTATTAGCTCAACAACATAATGCACTTTCTGTTCTTCTACAACCTGCACAGGCCAAAGTAGCTTGGATGAGCGTCATCAAAAGTCGCAGGACCTTATCTGAGGAAAAATCGAGCTAATGCTTTAGAAAAAAATTGAGACTGACATAACCTCAAGGTCGCACGTGAGCCTTTAGCTTTCTATCTCGACAACGTTACTCGCCCTATTACCTTTGAATTGCAAAACGACTGTGGGTATAAGTTTTTGGCCAAATGTACAGTCAATTTACAGTTAAACTAAATGAACGATATTGCCTAATTTTAAGAATATAAAAATGGCGGTACATCAGATGTAACCGCCATGTTTATTTGACTATTACGCTTCGCCAAGGGAGCGAGATTCAGCTTCAAAGCTAATGAGGATTCATAGAGCTAACCCACATATCCACATAAAAGCAACCACTTAGCTAGTGCGATACTGTTTAAGGATCCCTTCGAGTTCAACCGAAGCATGTTGTAAATCATGTGCTAGGGTGACACTGCGCTGCGCCGTCTGTTTAATGGTATCGGATTGATGACGGATCTCATTAAGCTGGCCAGCAATATCGCGAGCGGCAACGCTTTGTTCTTCCGCCGATGCGGCAATTTGGCTACTCATATCAAAGACGGCATTTACCGATTGCGCCATCCCTTCAACATCGTTACCCACTTCAACAATGGCACTGCGGCCTTCATCGGCGCGGTCCACAATCTCGGTGGTGATATTGGAGAGCTGACGAGTGCCCGATTGCAATCCTTCGATCATCGCTTGGATCTCAACTGTCGCTTGTTGAGTACGTCCCGCTAAGGTACGCACTTCATCGGCAACCACCGCAAAACCGCGACCTTGCTCACCCGCACGCGCCGCTTCAATGGCCGCATTCAGCGCCAGCAAGTTAGTCTGCCCAGAAATACTATTGATGGTTGTTACAACGGCATCAATAGCCGCCGCATCCTTAGATAACTGTTCTACCGATGAAAAGGCTGCACCAATTTTGGTTGAGAGCAAACCAATACTGTCCACCGTGTGGCTAATACGCCCTTGGCTAGCACTCATTTGGCTCGCGTTATCTTTAGTCTGTAGTGAAGTGTTACTGGCATTAACCGACACTTCTTCAATCGCCGAAGTCATTTGCGCCATGGCCACAGCCACTGAATCTAAAAATTGATGCTGGGCACCAATTAACTCACCGCTGATTTTTGCTTGCTGATTAAACTCATCAGCTGCGAGGGAAAGTGTTTGGGCATTATTGCGGATAGCGCTCACCATTTCGCTCATATTGTCGGCGCAGCGGTCAATTTCGCGGGCGATTAAGCTGAAGTCATCGGTACCGAAAAAGTTTAATCTGAAACTTAAGTCGCCATCGGCTAAGCGTTTGATGGCCATGTACATATCCCACAGACCACCGCCGAGGGAAGTTGAAATCCAATAGCTTAATTGGAATAAGGGCAATAAACCGATTAATGCAAGCCAAAACATCAAATTAGCATCGCTGCGGCCATAACTTTCCCATTCGGACACATTTTGCGACAGTGCGAGCGCGCTGCCAGATGCCACCGTGGCGCTGGCGGTGACATTATCCCTTTGGCGCTGCGCCTCAGTCTGGCGAGAGACAACACTCAGCCCATTGTCTCGGGCAAATTGTGATAATGCATCACCTTGCAACTGTTGCGCATTTGCGACTTGGGCAAAGGCATCAACCGTCGCCTGAACTCGAGCCAAAGATGCTGCTTCGAGGTTGCGGTGAGCATGTTGGTAATTGATAAGTGCGATGGTAGCCGTGATTAACGCCACCATAGAACAGACAATCCAAAATTTGCCGTTAAGACTGAACTTGATCAATATGGCATCAATGGTGCGAAACTGGATTTGTTTCATCTTGATATTTCCTAAGACCTAAAGCTATCGGGTACTAAATCAGCATTATAGCTCATCTATTCGATCACTCAGTTACCGCATAGCTATCATGCGAGCACAAAAGTGATGGAAGATTAATCGGCACTGGCGATTTCAGAACCTGTTGATGCTGACCATTTTTGGCGAAGGCTGATTAACTGCGCCGTCAATAAGCTCATGCAAAAACCTAACAGGGCGCCTAACACTAAAGGCGGCACAATATTGGCCACATCCCCAGCCATGGCAAAGGTAATACAACAGCCGATAAAGGCACCGGGAATAAAACTGAACTTTTGATAACTGGCCTGTAGGCACATTGCCGAGGTAGCGATACCCGTAAACAGATAACCCGCCACAGGCGATACGAAAAAACTGCTACCGCTGATAATGAGCCAAGCCCAAAACACACCGGAGAGATTGGTGCACCACGCCATCATCACGCCTTGAAAGCCTGCTTTAGGCTGAGCAAAAAACGTGCTACAACCTAAAAAGCCAATCCAAGTAACAAGATGAAAAGTATCTGCGATACCACACCATATTGCGGCTAATAGCCCCGCAGAAATAGCGACCTGCCAACGATTTTCCATGATGACCCCTTTATTGTTTTCACGGAAGTTAATACTCAAATGCGCTCAAGGTGCGGCTGTATTATGGTGTTATAGCGCCCTTCACTTCCGTGTCGATCAATTTTTAGTAGGGATCTGCAATCGAAAACTGACTCACAGGCCGACTAGTAACCGATTCAAATGAATGTGTACGCGAGTCCGCATACCTTAAGTCACTTGAGTAAACATATTGGTTAAATTACCTCAAGTTCGGTAACAAAAACCTGATCTATTGCTAATTTTCGGCATTAATGCCCGTAAATTTGCTAACAAGCAATTTATTTGTGGTAAAAAAACGAAAAAAGCGCTTATTAGGCGCTTTTTTGCTCACTCAGGTGTCGTTTACAGCATCACACCTTTAACTGTTTATTAACCGGCAGGTCGCGGATCCTAAGGCCTGTTGCGGCAAATATCGCATTGGTCAGACTAGGCGCCACCGGCGGTACGCCGGGCTCACCCACACCCGCAGGCGGCGCATCCGAATCGATAATGATGATCTCCATCTCTGGCACTTGGGGTAAACGTAGCAGGGGATAATCATGGAAGTTAGACTGCATCACCTTACCCTCTTGGTAACTAATTTCCCCCATTAGTGCCAAGCTTAAGCCAAAGACTATCGCGCCTTCGGTCTGTGCTTTCACCCTATCGGGGTTAACCACAGTGCCAGCATCAATCGCGGCAATGGCATTCAGCACTTTAAGCTGCTTATCCTCACCGGCCTCAACTCGTATCGCCACCGCCACCACACTCACAAAACTGCGATGCACCGCAAAGCCCCAACCTTGATTCTTACCCGCTTTAGGTGCCTTGGCTTGGGCTTGTTCAACCGCCTCAATCACCTTGAGATAACGGCCGACATCAACGGGATGACGGTTTAAGTCTTCGCCATAGTTGCCATATTTAAAGCCTTGATTTTCAAAAGTCTCTCGCCTTGGTTGCCCCAGTAAGCTGCGCCACATATCGGGGCAAGATAACTTGGCTTTATGGGCCATTTCATCGACAAAACTGCCCACGCCAAACCCGTGTTGGATGTTACATACCGAGCGCATCCAACCGATACGGCTATGGGCGCTGGCCTTTACAGCCTCATAGCGTAAATTTGCGAGGGCAAAGGGCACATCAACAAAACCTAAGTCCAACTCTCCGCCGGATGGATACTCGACGCCCTCGGCAAAGGTGGAGC
>NZ_AKZL01000151.1:0-4735 GCF_000282755.1 Shewanella sp. POL2 | reverse complement strand
AATTGAAAAGTTAGCTCAACTGATTGATGAACAAGAAAATGTATTAGTGCCCGCCAGCATTGGTGTGCTCTCCTGCTTTCGCAATCAGACGGAGTATTTATCCCAGCAGATCCTCGCACGCTTTAGCTCGCAGCAAATAGAACGTCATCAATTACGGATTGCCACGCCCTTTGGTTTTCAAGGGGAAGAGCGCGATATTATGCTGCTGTCGTTTAGCATTACGGCCAACGACAGCCGCGCCGCCGTGTATTTAAATCGCGAAGATATGTTCAATGTCGCCATCACCCGCGCTAAACAAATGCAGTGGCTATTTTTATCAGTACAAGCGCATGAGCTCCCCAACAATAATTTACTGGCAACTTACTTAGCATCGGCGGGCCAATTTCAAGCGGCGCACAATTATGTCGATGCCCTCGATAGCTTCGGCCAGTCGGTTGCACAGGCGATTGAAGCAAAAGGCATAACAGTCTGGCGCGCCTACCATATGGCGGGGCTAGAACTGGATATTCTGTGCCGCTATGGTAACCAATATTTAGCAATAGATTTAATCGGTTACCCAGGGCCATGGGCGGACTTTTTCGATATTGAACTGTATAAACTGTTACAGCGCGCGGGGATTAAACTTATCCCCGTCAGCTACGGATTATGGTGTCAGCAGCAAGAATTGTGCATCCAATATATTTGCCAGCAATTGGGTATAAACCAACCGAATTAATGCTGCAAATAACAGCCTTAATCACACCCACGCGGCTGGTAAATCGCTTTTATCTTGCTTCGCAGCCAAGTGATTTTGGGGTTGTGGCTGTTTCTCTTATGCCAAATCAAGGTAAAAGGAATGGCGAGTTTATTAAGATATTCGCCACTTATCGGGATCGAGCGAGTGACTAAGTCAGGGTGTAATTGGCGGGCATATTGCTCACAATATTGCGGTGCTATTGCCATCATACTGTGGTGAGGCTCTGCCGCGACAAACAGTGACTGCTCAAAACTGGCCAAGGTCAGCACAATATTGCGAGTTAACCCAAGCTCGATAAGCACATCATCTAAGGCCCAGGTTTCGCTCTTTTCCCACAAGATATTGATATGCGGATATTTAAGAAAGGTGTCTATATTCCACTCTTCCTGCAAGACGGGATGATCGCGGCGTAAATACACCTGAGGAAGATCGGTAAATAAAACCTCAAAATCGATAAAATACGGCAGTAAATCAAGGGACTCCTTGGAGCGAGGATGACTTTCTCGGCCAGTAAAACCTATGTCTGCCTCACCGCGAATAATGGCCTCTAGTGAATCATAATCCCAATTTCGCACCTTCACTTTTGCATCAGGGTAGTGTTGGTAAATCGCCTGCGTTAATTGATTAAGCATAATGAGCGACAAAGGTGACTCAAGCATTAGCTCAAAACTGAGCCCTTTCGCCATATCGTCCCCGCGCTTTCCCATAAGCTGTTTGCCCATTTGCAACCAATCGGCTAAGTCATGCTCCATGCTTTGGGCTAATGGCGTAAGCTGCAATCCCTGGGGCGTTTTAATGAATAGTGGGTCGTCAAACCAATCGCGCAATTTCGCCAAGGATTTACTCACGGTCGATGGCGTCACATTGAGCTTTTTGGCGGCCTTAGACACGCTCCGCTCCTGCGATAGCAGCTGAAAAGTAAACAACAGATTGAGGTCAAGCCGACTCAGGGATTTGCTCATTAACTACCATTTCCGACATTTTAGGCACCGCTAACATTAGCGTGATGCTTACCAGCGCACCAACGCTGAGGATAGCTAATAATATATTAATCGCGCTCACTTCGAGCAGACCCATCACCCAAATATACAACGCAGAAGTACACACTTGGGCAATCCCCAGTAATGAGCTGGCCACTCCTGCCCGAGCCACAAATGGACTAAGCGCCTGACTCATGGTCACCCCAAATCCAATTGAAAAACCAGAACAAACAAAAGCAAATCCTAAGAGGTTGAATGAATGACTAACCCCGCCCAATTGAGTCAAGATAAACACTAAGGCGGCCGCAACGAATAACCCTTGGGAGAACAAAATTAATGATTTTTCTTTAAACTGGTTAAGCAAAAAGGGCGTCGAAAATGAGGCTAACATACTCACCAATGCCATCATTGCCATGGTATTGGAATATTGGCCACGGTCAAACCCCATCTGCCCCATAATCAGCATAGGAGACACATTCACATAGCTTAAAATCGTGGTCACACCTAAGGTTGTTATGACCACGCGACTGATAAAAAAGCCTTGTTTAAAGGACTCCTTTTGCACACCTGGCAAAGCTTGCGTGTGAAATACTGCTTTAGAATGGGTTTCACGCAATACCAATAGACAAAGAGCAAATACCAGTAATCCCATCGCCGCCATAGTGTAAAACAGGCTAGGCCATGGAAACTTAAGCATGATTAAGTGGCCAATCACAGGCGCGATCACAGGGATAATACAGGTCACGCCATTCACCATTGAGAGCACTTTGGCTCGGCGCTTATCGTCTAAGACATCACGCAAAATCGCGAACGCGACAACATAACAACAACCCGCACCAATGCCTTGCGCAAAGCGCGCGATTAAAAACAGATCACTGGTTTGCGAGCCCGCTGCAAAATAGGAGGCTAGCGCGAACAGTAAGGCGCCAAAAAGTGTAATGGGTTTACGCCCAATCCTATCGGCTAAACTGCCCGCAAACAGCATAGTCGTCGCCATGCCAGCAAGATAAACAGAAAAAGCAATGTGCAGCTGCGCCTCACTCGCCCCAAGTTGACTCGCAATTTGCGGCAACCCGACTAAGTACATATCGATCCCCGTCGGATACATTAGGACTAAGCCAAAACTACATAAAAGATATCGAAACATCACATCACCACTCTACAAGAATATGGCGCTTAGCCTAATGCG
Organism: Shewanella sp. POL2; assembly: GCF_000282755.1. Classification (NCBI taxonomy): domain Bacteria; kingdom Pseudomonadati; phylum Pseudomonadota; class Gammaproteobacteria; order Alteromonadales; family Shewanellaceae; genus Shewanella; species Shewanella sp. POL2. The sequence goes on along the minus strand of NZ_AKZL01000151.1, from coordinate 1,830 downwards.
GGTTTCGCTTAAGCGTGAGTGGCATTTTCGACAACGGTTATTTCCAATTGCGACCGACAAATATTTCAATCACCAATAAAAACCAAACCTCCTGTGACACGAGTATCACAGGAGGTAGGGCTTCAGATAAATTGCGGTTTAATGGCTCACGGAGCCGTGACGGGTGCGGGTAAGGTTTCGATAGTTAACCGCTTATCATCCTTGAGGTATTTCTGCGCCAATTGGCTTAACTCGGCGGGCGTGATCTGCTGTACCAACGCCAAGCGTTGGTTAAAGGTCGCAAAACGCTCCGGTTGGCTTTGGGCGGTTGAGGCCAAATCTAACCAGAAATTATTACTTTGCGGCCCCATCTGCATCCACTCCAGCACTGGCTGGCGGGCACGATTGAGCAAATCCTCACTGATCCCCGAAGGCGTTTTAACCTGCTTAACTGCGGCGGCGTAATGCTTAGCCACCTCAGGCAACATGGCAGTGGTGGTCACACTAAATAGGCCGAGATAACCATATCCCGTTGGATTTAAATCATTATATGAGAATGCAGAAGGCGAATAACTTGCCCCCGCTTTCTCACGCACATTCTCAGTAAGTAAGATGCTTAGTACCTGCTCAAGCAAACCTAACCCCACCAGCTCACGTGGATTACTCATATCCGCTGTCGGCCACACCTGCGCGAGCGCTGCCATATCGACCTGACCATAATGCGTCAGGCTCATTTGTGCTGGCACGTTGGGAAACACAGGCACGATAGTCTGCCCCTTAGGGATCGGCTGACGGGAAATCGCCCCTAAGGTTTGTGCAACCTCGGCAATGGCTTGGTTTTCATCAAAATCACCCACGATCGCCAGCTCAATCGCCCCTTGTTGCACCGCAGAATGGAAGCTGGGCGCGAGTTCAGTAAACTGACGCTTGAGGATTTCATCAGGGTTGCCGTAGCCATAACGTTTGTCGCCATTATGGGCAATTCGCGCAAATTGATTCGAAAACTCCAGTTGTGGATTGCTATGAATGCTCTGCTGCTCGGCAATCACTTGCTCACGGAATAACTGCTCGGCTTGCTTATCCATCCCCGGGTCGCCTAAATAGGCCGTCAGTACACCTAATTGGGTGCGAAGCTCGGCAGCATTAGTACTGATCTCGCCACCAAAACTCTGCTCACGTAAACTCAAACTGACCGAGATATCTTGGCCTGCAAAAATCTCCTGCAAGCTGTCTAAATCGTGAAGTCCCAAACCGCCCTGCACAAAGGCGCTATTAAACAGGTAAGACAAACCATCTAGCTCGGGGAATGGCACCTCACCAAAGCCGATATTGAGACTCACCAACGTCAGCCCCTGATTAAAGGATGTAGGTTTTAAATTGAGACGCACACCGTTAGCAAACTCTAGCTTTCGTATGCCAGTTGTGGCATCGCGCTGATCGGCCACAATCTGTCCAGCCTCACCAAATTGACTATAGCCAAACTCGGCAATACTCTTGGTTTCGGGCACTTTTACGGCTTGCTTTTGGCTCGCGTTGTAGGCGGCTAAGAGTTGCTTTTCAATATTTTCAATGGGTTTGTTATTGGTCAGATACAGATAAGGCGTCCCTTCCCAAGTCTGTTTAAACAACTGATGCAGTTTTTGCGGCGTGATACTCGGCATCAACTTTTCAAACATCGCCAATTGCCACTCTGGCTCCACAGGCACGCGCCTGCCCGCTACCGCACTCACTAAGCTGTCGGCAATGTTCACACTGTGGATAGTGTTACTGCCTGCGGCACTGAGCTGATAGCCCTTGTGAATTCGTTTAAGTTGCTGATCGATTTCTGTTGGCTAAAGCCAAATTCCAGCG